>CAYSXY010000041.1:0-18905 GCA_964435165.1 uncultured Rickettsiales bacterium | reverse complement strand
TTAGACCCATCTTTGTTTTTTTTCTATCTCAGTGAGACGATCACAATCACTATACAGCCATTCACTAATAGATGGCACTTCTGCAAGCGCTTTTGCTTCGTCATGCAACCAAATAATTTCAGCTGAATGAACCGCATTCATTTTCTCAACAATATTTTTGGGAATCTCCATTTCTGACAAATAGTCGTCTATTTCAGCTATTAATTGCTTATATAATGCCGATGCTTTATCAGGCGGCATGTTAGCATAAGAGGTGAATTGTATTGAAGGACGGTGTAATCCGATAGCATTACCCGTTCTAACAACACCTCCTGACCATATTAAAAAACAAGTACTGGCACAGTTGCAGTCTGCTCCCTTGCATATTTTTTTGTAATTAGGAGAAAGTGAAAACAACACACAATGAACATGCTCATTAAAATTGTAACAAGTAGGAGCCCGAGTGCTTAGAAGATATTTTCTAACTAGCCCTCCAATTTTCATACCCTCTTCTACCAGACCACCAGATGAATTAAGCACTATGGAGTGTAGATGAGGAAAGTTACTAATCAAAAAACCCTTAAACTCAGCAGCATCCCCTTTTTCAATTTCACCCTGTAAAAGCGCTGTACTGCATTTGCCTTTCTCTGGCGTTAGTGAATGGCTATTGAGAGCAATTTCTATTTTATCGCGAAATCCTTGAGGCAAATCATCACTGAAGTTTTTCCATTCATTCAAACACGATATCGTTGCTGCATCAGCTTGGTAGCCAATAAAATTCAATAACATAATCATGCACAGAATAGCTAAACGCAGCATAATAACCTTATTATTACAACTCCCTTACATCCGCCAGCGTGCCTTTAATCGCCGCAGCGGCGGCCATGGCCGGGCTCATCAGGTGGGTGCGGCCACCGCGGCCCTGACGGCCTTCAAAATTACGGTTGGAAGTTGAAGCGCAGCGCTCTCCCGGCTCCAGCTTATCGGCATTCATCGCCAGGCACATAGAGCAGCCCGGCTCACGCCAGTCAAACCCAGCTTCGACAAAAACCTTGTCCAGCCCTTCCGCCTCGGCCTGTTCTTTTACCAAACCGGAACCCGGCACAATCATCGCATAGACTGAACTGGCCACCTTTCTGCCCTTGGCAATCGCCGCCACTTCGCGCAAATCCTCAATCCGCCCATTTGTGCAGGAGCCAATAAAGCTCTTATCGATTTTTACTTCCTTCAGCGGCGTTCCCGGAATCAGCCCCATATAATCGAGTGAGCGCTTTACCGCTGCCTGACGGTTCGGATCATCAAATTGCTCCGGTGCAGGCACGGCGCTGTCAATCGGCGCCACATCCTGCGGGCTGGTGCCCCACGTCACTGTTGGCGCAATGGCATTACCATGCAGGCTGAGTTCGCGATCAAATATCGCCCCATCATCAGTCGGCAGGCTGCGCCAATACGCAACCGCTTTATCCCACTCATCGCCGGTCGGCGCCATGGGCCGCCCTTTAATATAGTTAAAGGTCGTCTCATCGGGCGCGATCAACCCGGCCCGCGCACCTGCCTCAATCGACATGTTGCACACGGTCATCCGCGCTTCCATCGAGAGATTTTCAATCACCTCGCCTGCATATTCAATGACATAACCCGTGCCACCTGCCGTACCAAGTTCGCCAATAATGGCCAGCACCACATCTTTCGATGTCACCCCCGGCGCCAAACTGCCATTGACGGTAATACGCATATTTTTCGCTCGTGCTTGCCGCAGGGTTTGCGTTGCCAGCACATGTTCCACCTCGCTGGTGCCGATGCCAAAGGCCAGCGAGCCAAATGCCCCATGGGTTGAGGTGTGACTGTCACCACACACAATCGTCATGCCGGGCTGGGTGAAGCCTTGCTCCGGCCCTACTATATGCACCACACCCTGACGCTTATCCATCAAGTCAAAATACGGCACACCAAACTCAGCGCAATTCGCCTCCAGCGTTTCCACCTGAAGGCGTGATGTCTCATCGCTGATGCCCTTGGAGCGGTCAGAGGTCGGCACGTTATGGTCAGCCACGGCCAAGGTGGCCTGAGGTCTGCGCACCTTACGCCCGGCCATTCGCAAGC
Organism: uncultured Rickettsiales bacterium; assembly: GCA_964435165.1. Lineage (GTDB taxonomy): Bacteria > Pseudomonadota > Alphaproteobacteria > Rickettsiales > RI-342 > CAYSXY01. The sequence continues at coordinate 16,823 of CAYSXY010000041.1, read as the reverse complement.
CTTCAAACGCCTGCGGACTCGTCACCTCATGCACTAAATGCCTGTCAATATAGAGAATGGCGGTGCCGTCATCACCTTCATGCACCAGATGATGCTGCCAGATTTTGTCATACAAGGTTTGGGGATTTGCGGCACACATAGCGCTTATACTCTTCTAGGTTTAATGATAATCGCAGAGTAATCGCGCAGAGCCGGGATTTCCAGTGTTTATTCTATAGCCTGTGACTGTGGGGCGTAGGTCATACGACGCAACTCATATTATTATGCGATAGAGTCGTCGCCTTCCTCTGGCACGCGGCGCAGGTGCCACCATTTGCGAAGCCCGTAAAGACTGATCAGAATCCAGCACACCTGAATGAGAATGGAGGGAACATTCGGCGTGGCAGCCAATGAGACCAGAATACAAACCGATGCTGTGATGTTCATCAGTAAATAGCCAAGGCTATGCCCGCCAACCGTCCCACGCTGTAACAGAAAATAGGCAGAAAGCAGGATAATCACCCCGCACGTGCCGACGACATCCGGCCATTCCATCAGAACAACCTGCGAGCAAACAATGATTCAAATGCGATAAGCACTCAGGAGCCGGTCGCTGCTTTCGCCTCTGGCGCCGCAGGCTTGGCCTCACTCACTGGCTTTTTGGCGACTGCTTTATCCGCAACCTTACTTGCGGCTTTTGGGCTGTTATTGTTGCCAGCCTTGCCGGAGAAATCCATTTTCTCGCGAATACGCGCCGACTTACCGGAGCGTTCACGCAAGTAATAAAGTTTAGCGCGGCGCACATCACCGCGGCGCATCACTTTGATGCTCTCTAGACGCGGCGAGTAAAGCGGGAATACACGTTCCACACCTTCGCCATGGCTTACCTTACGCACAGTGAAAGAAGAATTCAGCCCGCGATTACGCTTGGCAATGCACACACCTTCAAACGCCTGCACACGCTCTACGTTACCTTCGATAATACGCACATTCACACGCAGCGTATCACCGGGCGCAAATTCAGGTACTTCGCGCTTTTCATTCAGTGCTTGGCGTTGTTTTTCTTCAAACTGTTGCAACAGGTCCATGGCTTCCTCACTTCACCTCACCAGCGTAGCGCCGGTATTTCATCATTCCTTACTCGCCTTGTTGTCTGGCATAGCGTTGCCATACATCCTGACGGCGTTGTCTTGTCTCTTCCTCTGCTTTCTCTCGCCGCCACCGGGCAATGCGCTGATGGTCACCCGACAGCAGCACCTCCGGCACCTCTCTATCGTTCCATCTCGCCGGTCGGGTATAATGTGGATATTCCAACAACCCTTGCAGCGGCCCGTCAGGCGTCACACTCTCTTCCGCGTGAGAGAAAGCATCGCTCATTACACCAGGTAACAGGCGAATGCAAGCATCCATTAACGAAAGCGCAGCAATCTCTCCACCGGAGAGGACAAAATCACCAAGACTCACTTCCAGTGGCTGATGTTTGTCCAGCACACGCTGGTCAACACCCTCAAATCTTCCGCAGAGTATAACAAGATTATGCTGTAATGTCAGCCTTTTCACCAACGACTGCTCCATTCGCTCACCGCGCGGTGTCATGTAAAGCAGTTGAGGCGGTACATCATGCCGCTCAGATGCCTGTTCCATCGCATCTGCAATCGCCGCATCTACCACATCTGGCCGCATTACCATCCCCGCGCCGCCGCCATACGGGTCGTCATCCACCTGCTGATGCTTACCATGGCCGTAATCACGCAATGGCACTGTATCCAGCCCCCACACGCCATCATCCAACGCCTTGCCAGCAATTGACGACGCCAACGGCCCGGGGAACATTTCAGGAAACAAGGTGATCAATGTGAATAACATCTGTGCCATTACGAACCTGGTTTGGTGTCATTGCCTTCATCAGGCCGGTGTACCGTCTCTTCCGGCAAACACACTGTCAGTCTCCCATTGGCAATATCGATCTGAGGCACGACCTCTCGTGTAAAGGGCACCATCTCGCGCCGGGATGTATTACCGCTCATCAGCACAATCTCTAAAATATCTCCGGCCCCGAAATCATGCACCGCATGCACATGTCCACACAATGCACCGGAAGCATCCACCACCTCGAGCCCGACTAACTGATCGTAATAAAATTCATCATCATCGGGCTGCGGCAAGCGATCTGCAGGAATATATAACTCCAGGCCACGCAAGGCTTCTGCCTGCGTGCGGTCTCGAACACCTTCAATTGATATAATGGAGTGCTTCCCTGCCTCTCCGACAAGCGACAAGGAATAATGCTGCTGACCATCCCGATCACAATAAGGATTGATAAGTTCCGCCAAAGCCAGGTCATCGAGCATGAAATGACATTTCACATAGCCCTTCAGCCCATGAGCTGCACCAATGCGTGCAACTTTCAGTAATGATGTAGATGGAGCATTAGGTTTCATGCCCACCTGCCTCAGTAGCAGGGTAAGCTCAGAACGTTAAGCCGCAGCTTCCGCAGCCTCAGCATTATCATCGCCCGATGCTGCTTCAGCATCTGCCGGTGCATCTGCTTCTTTCGTTGCTTCTGGTTCATCCTGAGGTGCATTTTTCGGCGGACGTTTTTTCTCAGGCCACACCGGTGCATTCTTCATTAACCCTGCTTTGAACAGAAAACGATGAATACGCTCTGTTACCTGCGCACCTTCACCCAGCCAGTATTTAATGCGCTCTTCATTCAGCTCCACCCGCTTCGGATTATCTTTTGCCAACAGCGGGTTATAAGAACCAACGCGCTCAATATAGCGGCCATCACGCGGGGCACGCTCGTCGGCTACGACAATACGATAAAAGGGACGTTTCTTAGCGCCGCCACGGGCTAGACGAATTTTGACTGCCATGCAATCCTCGGAATGTTTAAATCGTTTATGTTTTATTGTCTCTTAAAAGAGCCTGCTGCAATAACAAAAAAGCCCCGGACAATCCAGCTTTTTTTTCAAAAATATGCATAAAACAGCTCAATTCATCATATTTTGCAGCTGCTGCATTTGCCGCATCATTCCCTTTGGCCCCATTTTTTTCATCTTTTTCATCATGCCCTGCATTTGTTTATGTTGTTTCATGAGGCGGTTTACATCCTGAACTTCCACGCCGGCCCCAGCCGCAATACGCCGCTTGCGCGATCCATTGATAATACGCGGATGCCGCCGCTCCTGCCGTGTCATCGACAGAATAATAGCCTCTTGCCGATCCAACATACCATCATCCACCTGATCCATCGCATCACCGAGCTGCGCTTTCAGCTTACCGATGCCCGGCAGCATCCCCATCATGCTGCCCATACCGCCCATCTTTTTCAGTTGCCGCAGCTGCGCCGCCATATCCTCGAAATCAAACTCACCTTTCTGCATTTTGGCGGCCAGTGCTTCGGCCTCCTGCTCATCCATCTGCTCGGCAGCACGTTCAACCAGCGAGACAATATCACCCATATCCAGAATACGCGATGCCACGCGATCAGGATGAAACACTTCAAGCTGATCGATTTTCTCACCCATCCCCAGATATTTGATGGGCTGACCGGTCACCGCTTTCATCGACAATGCCGCACCGCCACGCGCGTCACCATCCACACGGGTCAGCACAATACCGCTCACGCCAATACGCTCGTGAAATTGCTCGGCCACATTCACTGCATCCTGACCGGTCAGCGCATCGGCAACCAGTAACGTCTCTGCCGGCTTGGCGAGATCACGCACCGCCTCCAGCTCCGCCATCAACTCATCGTCAATATGCAAGCGCCCGGCCGTGTCGAGCATGAGCACATCAAATCCTTCCAGCCGCGCCATCTCCAGCGCTCTCTTGGTAATCTCCACCGGCTGCTGGCTTTCCACAATCGGCAGGCCTGTCACTTCTGCCTGCACGGCCAGCACCTCCAATTGATGCTGCGCCGCCGGGCGCCGCACATCAAGCGAGGCCAATAACACTTTTTTCTTTTGCTTATGGTTCAACTGGTATGCCAGCTTACCCGTCGTTGTCGTTTTACCTGAGCCTTGCAGCCCCACCATCATCACCACAACCGGCGGGCTGGATTTGAGATTGAGTTCCACCTGCTCATCGCCTAGCAAAGTTTTCAAATGGTCGTGAACAATCTTCACCACCATCTGCCCCGGCGAGACGGACTCAATCACCTTCTGGCCAATGGCTTGCTCTTTTACTTCCTGCACGAACTGCTTCACGACCGGCAATGCGACATCTGCCTCAAGCAACGCAATGCGTACTTCACGCATGGCCGTGTTCACATCCTCCTCACTCAGCACCCCTTTGCCGGTGAGTTTTTTGAAGACATCACTTAATCGATCAGACAGATTTTGAAACATGGGATAACGAAAACACTTTAATCAGTATGACATTAGATAGTCTCCTTAACGCGTGATGCGCCTCGCAGCAACAGGATTGCTGTATTTTATACCATCTTCTGCCAACCCTATTGCCGCATATCTTTTTTTAACATTGCCAATTCGTAACCATAGGATTAACACAGAAGCCATTCACTGTGCCGCCATTCGGTCAGGCACATCTTCTATCACAATGGCGTTCTGCCATAAATGACAACACACTCCAACGCATGAGGGAGAAGAATAATGGTTAATAAAATCAGAGGAACCCGTAAAGACGATCTGCTTATCGGCACCGACGATGATGATAAAATTTGGGGCCGCGGCGGCAATGATACGCTGGAAGGTGGCCTGGGTAATGACGAACTGATCGGTGGACGCGGACAGGATGTTCTGTTTGGCGGCGAAGGCGACGATGAACTCAATGGTGGTTCCAACAACGACTTCCTCGATGGCGGCATCGGCAACGATCTGCTTAAAGGCGGCTCGGCCAACGATACGCTCATTGGCGGCGAAGGTAACGACACCCTCGAAGGTGGCTCGGCGAACGACCTGCTCGAAGGTGGTGCTGGCCGCGATCTGCTTAAAGGCGGTTCCGGCGCGGACGAACTGTTCGGCGGTGGCGGTCGCGATACGCTCGAAGGTGGTTCAGCAGCTGACCTGCTCAATGGCGGCGGCGGACGTGACCTGCTCGATGGCGGCTCGGCCAATGATACACTGATTGGCGGTGGCGGCCATGACACGCTTGATGGTGGCTCCAGCGATGACCTGCTGGAAGGCAATAACGGCAATGATGTCCTGATGGGTAGCGACGGCAACGACACGCTCATCGGCGGCAATGGCGAAGACCTGATCGAAGGTGGACCGGGCCAGGATGTGAGCGACCTCGGCGAAGATGACAAGCAGCAGGATATTGTTAAAATCGGCCTAGGCGAGTCTGATGATGGCGGCGATTTCGGCACCATATTCAATTTTGAAACACCGGATGTTGGCGATTCCATCCCCGGTGATAAATTTGCCGTCGAAGGGTTTGACACGCCAGATACCTTCACCAAAATCGATGATGAAGATACCATCACCGATCTGAGCGCCGCATTCCTCGATTTCTCCGGCAGCGCGGCTGCCCTCAACGGGTTGGATGACGAAGTCATTGTTCGCGAATATACGGCGCTTGATGACGGCCCGGGTTCGTTCATCGCTTTTGGCAATGGCACCGATGCACCAACCATCACCTTCCTTGATGGGGTGGATTCAACTGACCTGTTCAACAACAGCGGTGATTTGAACATCGATTACGATACCGTCTAATCACAGGTCGCATCGAGTTTACTTGACTCGATCAGCAAGGCCCGGCATGGTTTGGGAAGCATAAGGAGGTTTGCACATGGCAGCATCCAACACCATTCCCAAAGACATCCGGGCCTTGTCATTTGAAGAGGCATTGTCGGAACTGGAATCCATCGTCCGCAAGCTGGAATCCGGCGAAGCTTCGCTGGAAGATGCCATCACACATTACGAGCGCGGCAATCAACTGCGCCGCCATTGCGAAAAAAAATTGCAGGATGCCAAAATGAAGGTAGAACAGATCGTCCAGTCGGACGATGGTGGACTTGCAACAACACCGCTCGACACAGAATAATCGGCCATAGAATGAACTGGCCTGTTAGTTGACGATAATCATGATGGGAGGGTATCCATGCCGATGGATCAGGAACTGCGGGAATCACTCGAAAAAACCGCGGATGCACTCCATGCCTGTATGGATAAGCTGCTGCCCAAAGCAGAAGGTAGCGAAGCCCGTGTGATTGAGGCCATGCGCTATTCCGCCCTCTCCGGCGGAAAACGCCTGCGCCCCTTCCTCACCATGACCACCTCCCATATTTTCAAGGTCGATAAAGAAAGTGCTCTGCGCACCGCAGCGGCTATTGAGTTTGTCCATACCTATTCATTGATACATGATGATCTGCCCGCCATGGATGATGATGAAATGCGGCGCGGCCAGCCCAGTTGCCACATCATGTTCGATGAGGCCACCGCTATTCTCGCCGGTGATGGCTTGCTGACCTATGCCTTTGAAGTGCTGTCGGATGATTCCGTTCATGTCGACCCCAATGTGCGCCTGGCTCTGGTGACCGCTGTCGCCCAGGCAGCAGGCTGCCGCGGCATGGTAGGCGGCCAGATGATGGATTTGAGCGCCGAAGATAAAACCCTTTCGATTGATGAAATCATCCGCCTGCAACGGCTGAAAACCGGCAAGCTCTTTGCCGTCGCTTGTGAAGCCGGAGCCATCCTCGGCAAATGCGATGAAAAGCGCCGCCATGCCTTGTCGCGCTATGCCCATGATGTCGGACTCGCCTTCCAGATGACGGACGATTTGCTGGATGTGGAAGGCTCGGAAGATGAAATGGGCAAAGCCACCCGCAAAGACAAAACCGCCGGCAAGGCGACCATTGTCGGCTCTATCGGCGTCAAACGGGCCCGGGAACAGGCCGATATTCTCGCCCAGCAAGCCAGGCACCATCTGCGCCATTTTGATGGTCGTGCCGAACCGTTGCGCCAGCTGGCCGATTACGTCGTCGGCCGCCGCCGCTAAACGGTTTTTATATATCATGGCAAAACTTCGACTCGACCAATTGCTTGTCGATCGCGGTCTGGTGCCAAGCCGCAGCAAAGCACAGGCGCTCATCATGGCCCGGCAGGTCTTCTCCAATACCCAAGCCCTGACCAAACCCGGTCAGCAAGTGCAAGACGATATCCCAATTGAAATCAAAGGCCAGGATCATCCGTGGGTATCGCGCGGCGGCCTCAAGCTGGCTCATGCACTGGAACATTTCGCACTGGACGTCACAGGCCTGCAGGCACTGGATATCGGCGCCTCGACCGGCGGCTTTACCGATGTGCTATTGCACCATGGCGCAGACCATGTGACGGCGGTGGATGTCGGCCATGGCCAGTTGGCGTGGAAACTCAGGCAGGATGATCGTGTCACCGTGCTGGAAAAAACCAACGCCCGCCACCTGACATCATCTCAAATAACAACAGCTCCACAGATCATCACCTGTGATGCCAGCTTTATCAGCCTCACCAAGGTGCTGCCCGCCAGCATGGCGCTGACAGCTTCACCGGCATGGCTTGTCGCACTCATCAAACCGCAATTTGAAGTGGGCAAAGATGAGGTCGGCAAAGGCGGCGTCGTGCGTGCCTCTGCGTTACATGAACGGGTTTGCGCAGAAATAAGAGACTGGTTTTCAGCGCACCACCCAGATTGGCACTGCCTCGGCATCACCGAAAGCCCCATCACCGGACCGGAAGGCAATAAAGAGTTTCTGATCGGACTAAAAAAAGGCTAAACAGATTCTATGAAGGATAGCACTACCATTCTGTTGGAAAACAGCTTCCTCAGCAACCTGCTGATTCCCCTCAGCGGTGACGTCGCCTTTCGCGCCATGCATAGTTGGGGCTATGACAACATCACCATGCTGGCACTCCTCGCCACCGTGATGAGCACCATGGCCCTGACGCTGTCGCTGATCCTGGGAAAAATCCTGGGTTATATACTCGGGCGCATCGCGCCGGAAGAAGCAACCGCCAAACTCACCGAGTTTAGCACCCGCTTTCGCTGGCTGATTCTTGCCGGATTACTATTCACAGGCTTACCCACCGGCAATATCCTGCCATTCGTCGCCGGCATCCTGCGTGCTCCACTCCTGCTCGGCGTCGGCATCATTGCGGTTGGCCGCCTTGCGTTTTACGGCTCCATTCTCTGGCTATAATGCCGATAACTGTTGTTACCGACCGATAACTCCCTGATTGCCACCATAAGCCTGCCATTGCAGCCAGTGGTCAGCCAGCACACAGGCCATCATGGCCTCGCCCACCGGCACGGCGCGAATCCCAACACATGGGTCGTGGCGGCCCTTCGTCATCACATCAATCTCATTGCCATGGCGGTCAACGCTCGGCACTGGCGTTAAAATCGAACTGGTTGGTTTCACAGCAAAGCGAACCACAATCGGCTGGCCAGTGGAAATTCCACCCAACACACCGCCAGCATGATTACTATCAAAGTGCAACTGCCCGTTATCCATTCGCATCGGATCGGCATTACTCTTGCCCGTTAATGCCGCCGCAGCAAAACCATCGCCGATCTCCACACCCTTAACGGCATTGATGGTCATCATCGCCTGCGCCAGATCACTATCCAACTTACCGTACACCGGTGCCCCAAGCCCGGCTGGCACTCCCTCTGCCACCACCTCAATCACCGCTCCGGTCGATAAGCCGCCTTTTCGCAACCGGTCCAACTCCGTCGCCCAACGTGCTGCCGCCTCTTTATCCGGACACCAGAACGGATTGCTACTTACCTCATCCCAATTCCACTGCTTTCGATCAATAATATCCTCACCCATCTGTACCATCGCGGCGCGAATCGTCACACCCTCCAGCATACGCCGTGCAATCGCCCCTGCTGCGACCCGCATCGCCGTCTCACGGGCAGAAGATCGCCCACCACCGCGATAATCCCGGTTGCCATATTTCAGATGATACGTCACATCCGCATGGCCAGGACGAAAGCCATCCTTTATCTCTCCATAATCTTTGGATCGCTGATCCTTATTTTCAATCATCAGGCTTATAGGTGTCCCAGTCGTCTGCCCTTCAAACACCCCGGAGAGAATGCGCACCTGATCCGGCTCCTGGCGCTGCGTTGTATAGCGTGATTGCCCGGGCCGCCGTTTATCCAGAAACTGCTGAATCCATGCTTCATCCACTGGCAGGCATGATGGCGCTCCATCAACAACGCAGCCGATCGCAGGGCCGTGACTCTCGCCCCAGCTAGTCACCCGAAATAGTCGACCGAAACTATTATCCGTCATCACCTTCCTCATCTCTGATAATAGCATACCCTGACGCCACTAAGGCATCAGTGGCACGCAGCAATGTCCCTTTTTTCACCATGATATAGTCGGTCTCATAGGTCGAAAACACAAACACGGCAATCGATGCATTCGCCAATGCTGTCGTGATTCCTGCGATGATACCGGTGAGTGAAAAATCAAGTGGCCCGCTCACCTTAAAGACGCGCCATCCTGTATTGCTTTCCACTCCATCAGGCACAACAGCGGCATCGCACACCACAGAGCATTCATCATCTGACCAGGTAATGCTGCAGATATCGCCTTGACTCATCCATGCTTGCAAAGGACTATCCGCCGACAATTGGCAGACCGCATAATCGCCCGGCATCAACTGTAAGGTCAGTCCGCTCACCTGTTAACTGACAGTAATATCCGGTGCATCGACACGTTTCATCCCCACCACATGGTAGCCAGAATCGACATGCAGCACTTCACCGGTCGTGCCGCTACCCAGATCACTCAGCAGAAAAGTGGCGGCACCGCCGACATCGCCTAGTGTCGTGTTGCGCTTAAGCGGCGCATTATATTCATTCCATTTCAGGATATAGCGGAAATCGCCAATACCGCTCGCCGCGAGTGTTTTCATCGGCCCGGCAGAAATAGCATTAACACGGATATTATATTCTCCCAGATCAGCTGCCAGATAGCGCACGCTTGCCTCCAGCGCCGCCTTGGCGACTCCCATCACATTGTAATGCGGCATCACACGCTCTGCCCCATAATAGGTCAGCGTCACCATGCTGCCGCCATTCTCTTTCATCAATGGCCAGGCCCGCTGCGCTAAAGCTGTGAAAGAATAGCAGGAGATATCCATGGTACGTTGAAAATTCTCTGGGCTGGTATCGACATATTTGCCTTTCAGCTCGTTTTTGTCTGAAAACGCAATGGCATGAACCAGAAAATCCAGCCCTCCCCACTCACGCTCAATCGTCGCAAACAACTCATCCATACTGGCACTATCCGTCACATCGCACGGCAAAATAACCGTCGAGTCAAGCGATTCAGCTAAGGGACGCACACGCTTTTCCAATGCCTCACCCTGGTAGGTAAATCCAAGTGTAGCTCCATGTTCGTAAGCAGCCTGCGCCACCCCCCAAGCAATAGAGCGATCATTAGCCAGCCCCATAATCAGCCCGCGCTTACCCTGCATGATTGTTCCGGCCGCTGTGTCTGACATGATAGAGGCTCGCTTATCTTACGTTATCAATTCGTTACTAGAATCAGGATGCTTTCCACGTGCCATCCGGCTGACGACAGGCCGTGCCGATCAATTCTTCTGTCTTGTCACCGATTTTCACCGTCTGGCGATACTCTCGACAATACTGACCCGGCGCTTTTTCCAGCACATTGATTGGTGTCACCGTGCCGGAATGCCCCGAATCCGGGTTGGACCACGCCAACGTCGTGCCGGAGCGCGCCGTTTCCAGCGCTTTTTGCGCCGTTTGCTCGTGATACATTTGGTCAACCCGGTCAAATGTCGCGCCGATTGACTGCCCCATGGCCGCACCGAGCAATGTGCCCACTGCAATTGCCGCATAACGGCCTTTTCCTTTACCAAGGTTAGACCCGGCAACAGCACCGGCGGCTCCGCCAACAATGGTGCCCACATCAGCCTTGGTCACACCGCCTCTCGCACCCGGCTGTTGCGTCCCCGCACAGCCTGCAAGCAGCACAACGACAACGGACAAAGCACATAATTTGCGCATAATAATGATCCTAACCTAGAATGAAATATCACAGCTTGTATGAAATGCTATTGCGATGTTATGCCATAATTTGGGGGGAGTGCAAGGAGGAAACCGCCGAGATAAGCTGCGGCTCCTGAAGCAATCGTTTCAGAGTTATTCTATGAGTGCAATTTTTGATGCTGGTTGATATCTTGACGGGTCACCACTTCGGCATGGTTACAAAAACCACAATTCACTTCGATACGGCCCTGACGCTCCATTTGCTCCAGATCGCTTTCATCCATGCCCGCCAGCATCGAGACGATGCGTTCACGCGTACAGCGACACCCCACCGTCACATCCCCGGCCTCATAGACCCACACACCATCTTCGTGAAAAAGCCGGTAGAGTAAATCACGCGGCGCCAGGGCAAGATCGCACATCTCATCGGGAGTCAAAGTACTCAGGAACATTCGCGTGCGTTCCCATGAATCGTCCGAACTCTCTGCATGGCTCACCTCGGGCAGATCATCCATCGGCAGAATAATCTGCGGGCTACCCTCATCCTGCTCTTCCGGAAATCGCTGCACCAGCATGCTGGCAGCCTGCCAGGTCGGTTGACTGTGAGCCTGATTGGATTTTGCCGGTTGATGGCATTGAACAAAGGTATGAATGGCAACGTCAATCTGCTGGGATTGTTTGAAGTAATCCAGCAGGCAACGCGTTAAACTTTCGCCGCTCAGTTCAACAATCCCCTGATAGCGCTCCTTGCCCATGGTGGGGTCAAGTGTGATCACCATCATCCCCTTGCCCATCAGTGCGTTGATGGAATCATAATTGTCAGGATTAGCAAGCATCATTTCCGCTGAATCTTCTGCCATGTCAGCATATCCGCGCACATCACCCTCTGCTGTACAATCCGCCACCATCAACGGTACCGGCCCATCACCGCTGATCTGCACCGTCACGATACCTTCATGCTTAAGGCTGCTTCCCAAAATGGCTGTCAATGCCAATAGTTCCGCTAACAGCGTTGCGACAGGAGCGGGATATTGCCCACGATTGATGATCGTACTGGTCACATCTGACAGACGAACGAACCGTCCATGCAAGTGCGTTTGATCGATTAAAAAAGGTTGAACCAGATCAGCGAATAACCGACCATCTTCTTGATTTTCTTCTATTTCTTTACTCATAACAGCTTAATTATATCACAGGTTGCGTTGCACACACAAGCTGCACCACGCGCCATGATCTTCAAATCTATTCAGCACCCAGGCAATGCAGCAGAATGGCCTTTTGTACGTGGAGGCGATTTTCTGCTTCATCCCATACCGCCGATTTCGGCCCATCAATCACATCGGCTGCTACTTCGTGGCCACGGTGAGCCGGAAGGCAATGCATGAAAATGGCTCCCTGTTCCGCCTCAGCCATCAATTCCTGTGTCACCTGATAAGATTTCAACGCATCATGACGCGCCTCGGCCTCATCATCATTCGCCATTGACACCCAGGTATCCGTGACCACCGCATCGACTCCTTTCACCGCTTTGATTGGGTCTTTGAAGCGACGCACAGAACCTTTACCCGCATCTTTTTCTTCTTTTGCCCAATTCAGTAGCTCCGCCGCGGGCTCATACCCATCCGGGCACGCAATATGCAGTTTAAAACCAAGACGAATCGCCGCATGAATCCAGGATGCTGCGACGTTATTGCCATCACCTACCCAGGCCACTTTACGCCCGGCAATCGGCCCACGATGCTCTTCAAATGTCAGCACATCCGCCAGCACCTGACAGGGGTGGCTGTGGTCCGTCAGGCCGTTGATCACCGGTACGCCGGATGCCTCAGCCATATCAAGCAGCGCCCGGTGCGCACGTGCGCGAAACATAATCAGATCTACATAGCGCGTCAGTACCCGCGCCGTGTCAGCTACACTTTCGCCACGCGATAATTGTGACTGCTCCGTACCCAGCTCCAAAGCATATCCGCCTAATTGCCGCATGGCGAGATCAAATGACACACGTGTACGGGTCGAGCGTTTTTCAAAAATCATCGCCAGGGTTTTACCTGCCAGCAACGGCTGTGTGCCACCCGACTGTTGATCCGCCTTGAGCGAAGCAGCACGATTGAGCAGGTTGCGCAGCGTTGCGCCGTCAACATCACATAAATCGATAAAATGCCGAATCTGGCCATAAACCGAATGAGTCATCATAAAGACCTGAGTTGTTCAGAAATAAGAGAGATCAGCGTGATAGTGCCTGACAGCAGCTGTGCAGTTTATCGATAGCCTCATCGACATGCGCTGCCTCTATGTTCAGGGGGGGAACAAACCGCACCACATTGTCGCCGGCAGTGACCGCCAGCATCCCTTCCTGCTGCAGTTGGTTGATAAAGGCTGGCTGGTCACCACGCAGTTTAATACCTTGCATCAGGCCAATACCACGGGCGTCCTCTACCAAATTGGGAAACTGGCTTGCCAGTGCCTGCAGGCCTTGCTGCAATTGTTCGCCGCGTGCTTTCACATTATCAAGAAAGCCGTCCGACAACACTTCATCCAGCACCGCATAGCCCACCGCCATCGCCAGCGGATTCCCGCCATAGGTTGTCCCGTGTGAGCCAGGATTCATCGCGCTGGCCACCGCCTCGGTTGCCAAGCACCCGCCGAGCGGAAAACCACCGCCAATACCTTTTGCCGTCATCATAATATCCGGCGCGGCAGCGTTGGCTCGCTGATGGGCATAGAGCGCACCGGTACGGCCAACACCGCATTGCACCTCATCAAAAATCAGCAAAATGCCATGCTCATCGCAAAGCGAACGCAGCCCATTCAGACATTCCAACGGCAGTGGTTTGATACCGCCCTCGCCCATCACCGGCTCCACCATAATCGCTGCCGTCTCAGGGCCAATGGCCGCCTTCAACGCATCATGGTCGCCGAATGGAACAATATCAAAACCCTCGACCAGTGGCGCAAACCCATCGACCAGCTTTTTCGCGCCGGAGGCGGAAATCATCGCCATGGTGCGGCCATGAAAACACCCCTCGACGGTAATGATCCGGTGTCTTTCCGGCTGGCCTTTGTTATGAAAATATTTGCGGGCCATTTTCACAGCCAGTTCGCCGGCTTCGGCTCCGGAATTCCCGAAAAATACCGAATCGGCAAAACAGGCATTGCACAGACGATCAGCAAGCTTTTCCTGCAATTCTATCCGGTAGAAATTAGAAACATGCCAGACTTTATGCGCCTGATCCTCAAGCGCCTTGACCAGTTTCGGGTGACAGTGCCCTAATGTGTTGACCGCTATACCGGCAACAAAATCCAGGAGCTTGCGCCCGTCCGATGTCCAGACATAAGCGCCTTCACCACGTTCAATGGCAAAATCAGTGCGTTGATAAACAGGCAGTACGGGAGAAATCATATGCAACTAACGGATTATGAAGATGGTTATGATTTGAGCCGATAACCACGGCGAATAATAAGCGTCGTTACCAGCCAGAGAATAGCATTCAGTCCCGCTATATAAGCCATCCCGATCGCGATGTCACCATCGCTATACCCGGTCATGCTATAACGCACCCCGTCAATCATATAAAAAAACGGGTTGGCGTGGCTTACATCATACCAGATACCCGGCAATTGCTTGGTTGAATAAAAGGTACCGGACAGGAATGCCAATGGCGTGACGACATAATTGGTAATGGCGGCCATCTGGTCGAACGTCTGCGACCATAATCCCGCCAACACACCCAGCAGCGCCATCAACATCGATGCCATGACAAGATAATAAATAAAATAACCCGGATGCAGAATCTGCACCGGCACAAAAAATAATAAGGCAAGATAGACGGAGACGCCGACCATTGCCCCGCGTGTAATTCCCCCCATCATCATGGCGAAGGTGATTTCTCCCGGTGAGAGTGGCGGCATCAGCAAATCAACAATCACGCCCTGAATTTTTGAGAGCATCAGCGATGATGACGAATTGGCAAAAGCATTTTGCACCACGGCCATCATCAGCAATCCCGGCGCGACAAAAATCTCAAACGGCAGCCCTTCCACCACCCGCACGGCGCCACCGAGCGCCAGCGAAAAGATGGCGAGAAACAGCAGGCTCGTAATCACAGGAGCGATCACCGTCTGGTTCCATACCTTCAAAAACCGCCATACTTCGCGCTTATAGAGCGTCCATGTGCCAAGCCAGTTAACGGCACCTATAGGCTGCAAGGATTGTTCCACTATCTCTCCTACATTTTGCAGGAGCAATATGTAACGAATTTCACAGATTCAGACAAGATAGCGAGAGAACTGGATAAAATTAAGCTGCACTACTCAACTCAACCGCCCTTCGGTAATCAACCAAAGACCGTATGGCTTTGTCAGACATATGTTGCTGATTATCCTCAAGCACCTGGTCAATTAATGCAACGTCTGGCCCGATTTTTGTACCTTCGGGCAACTCTGGTCCTGCAACATGATCCGCACTGTAAGCCGCCTTTTCAATTTGCAGACGTGCGTCCACTGCCAACAAGTGATCCTGTTCTGATTGCGCATATGCACGGATATTTTCTTCCCCCGCTTTTTTCTCAGATTTTTTGATACGGCTTTCATATGGTAGGTGTGGTTCCTTCCAGAATTTACGCAATCCAACCACAATACGCCCCAAAAAACCGTAATCTTGTACTTCTTCAACATGCTCTCTGTATTGCTGGCTGTGCTCAAATCCTTTTGCCGCCCCCGCTGGGTTGCTGTTGTTGTTCATATCCCGATCGGCGACGCGCTCATAAATATGGTTGATAAGGTTACTACCTGCCAGAAAACCCAATGCTGGCAACAACAGCATAGAAGCGCCGTGCAGAACAGATCGAGCTGCCCCAGAAACAGTGTCTGTGATTTTTGGAACGAAGGAGCCATAAGCCTGACGGACGAAAAGGGCAGCCCCAACCAAGCCAGCGAAACCAGCGGAATATTTCAGCGCATTATGTGATATACTATGTGTATGGTGAGACAGTTCATGGGCAAGGGTTGACGTTATTTCTTCCGGTAAAGTATCACCAAGCGGTGGCATGTATGTTTGCTGCTCAGCATCCCATACAGGTATGTAGCCATAACGTGCGAGATAATCGTGACTGATTTCAATCGTCTCCGATGCAGCACTGCCAGAAACCATGCGTTGAATGAAATCCCCCCCACGGTGGCTTGCCGTTTGAACAATAAAATCGCGCGTTTGCGAATTATCCTGAATGACCAAAGGAGGTGGGTTCTTGATGTTTTGATCAGCACAGAGTCGTTCATAAGCCTCAAAAAGCTGCGGGAACATATCTTTTTTTGGTGCAAGCAAGCCGTTGGTTGCACGCAATACCACATAGTCGTCATCATACCCCTTTAATGACTCCGAAAGAGCCATAAAAACCTCATCCGAATACCCGTAAGGCATGTCAGATGGATTGGGATAAGCATAGATTTTGCGCGTTGGAGCCATTAATATTTTAATTAATGTCATTAATTATATGTATTATCCTACTACAAAATCATGACAAAAGCATGACAAATAAGACAAAGGGGCATGCATCGCATACCCCCTGACCAAGCGGTTAAGCCCGGTCGTCGCTGTCGCCCTTATTGTCTGGATCACGCATAAACGCGATGATACCAGCAATCGTGAACACAGCACCGGCGGCAATTGCCATACCCTCAAGCTCTGTCAATTCGGATTCGCTTGGTTCGCCCCGTTATTGACTGCCTTATAGGCGGCTTTCAAAATGCCGCGTTTCGTATTGCGGAAAATGTCAGCCATGCGACACCTCCTTATAGACCGAAAAAGTCGGTCAGTCCTTTAGAGTCTGTTTAAAGTCTTTTTAGTAGTAAGACAGCGAAAGCAAGATTAG
>CAYSXY010000040.1:0-18981 GCA_964435165.1 uncultured Rickettsiales bacterium | reverse complement strand
AGAGGCCGCACTCTACATCCTGTGGAAACATAAACTATCCTAACTCAGCAATGCCAGATTACGCTATATACAAAAACTTTCTCATAGAAGGATTGAAAGAATTATCTGACCGTGATTTTCAAGAGAAAATTTGGACGAATAAGGATAATCCCGAAGGGCTAGTTAGATCGTTTACAGAAGCAGACATAAGAATATTTGATGATGCAGTTATTTCTCATGCGTTGCATGATGGTGCAATCATATATGATAAAAAAGTCACCGAAGCTTTATGGGAATTATATCGTGCCACGGCTGCAGTAGATGGATACAGAACAGATGATGCGATAATAAATGACCCCTTAATGGAAATTGTGCGCCAAAAAGCAGCTAAGACTTTGGCATTAATTAAAGCAAGTGATGGCTCTGAAAGTACGGTTGAAATCGTTGAGTAGCAATTGAATGCCGCTTTAAGCAATCACCAAAATAACACGATCCCCTATAAGATAGAAATGCTCGCCATACATTTTCATGGCAAACTGAATGAGGTGCGTAGTCACGCTTGCTCGCCATTCCAATCGTTGCAATGGCGATAATGGCAAACTCAGTGAAGTGCGTATGCGGGAAGCCGGGCAGACACATTATGTGCGGATGTCCATGGATGATGACAAGGTGCGGCCCGACCACGCCGCTAATGATGGCCGCATCTTCGCATTCGACAATCCGCCACCGACCGGACATCCCGGCGAGGATTATAACTGTAGGTGCTGCGCAGAGCCTTTTTATCCATAAGCTATTATTGGTTTTTTACATCCCTTCGGCATAACCAAGGCGTTCGAGATTCGCCAGGTGGTGTGCTTTGGCTTCGTCCAGCCGCTCCTTGATTTTCTCAGGCCGCTTATCGCTGTCCAATATCGCTTCTTTGAATACTTCCAACACAGCACGAAAGCCGGGCATGATGGCCTCCACGGCTGATCGATTGTCTAGCAGCATACCCGTTGCCAATTGATGATCCAGCACTGCCGGGCGCGTCATGCCCATAAATCCGCCCCCCAGATGATCATAGAGCTTGGTTTGCAGCCGCTCTTCGGCAAGTGCCACCGTATGCACATAGGCAGAGGCAATCATGACGGGGAGGATATCCGTCAGCGCATAGAGGCCGCGTTCAGGATCTGGCACTTCCCACTCAATTTCATCGGCGAGTTGCCGCGCCCCAATGCGCCAGCTTTCCGACGCCTCGAACATGGTGGCAACCAGATCAGGCTCATCCATATGCACCGATTGCGCTTTGAGCGCATCGAGGCAATCCATGAGCGCCCCAATCACCGGCCGCGTATTATAACGATAGACATCCGCCCACATACGCGTGTCCGAACCGCCCAGGCGAATAAATTTATGAAACCGGCTGTTGAGGCGTTCCGGCTCAAGTCCGGTCGCACCGAGCAGACTTGCATAGGCATAAGCTAATAATTGCGCCAGATGCGAGGTGGCGGCAAAGACCTGATCATGTAACCCCGCATCCATAAAGCGTACGATGGAATGCGTCGCCTCCCACATGGATTGAACCAACAAGACCGGCTGACTCTCACGATGGGCCTCTAGTGGCGTTAATATGACTTCCCGGTGATGAAATAAGGTGGGGTTGGCGACACCCGGCCCCGAACGCTCAATGCCAGCAATCGGATGACCGGGCACAAAATGCTGCTGGGGCATATATTGCGTTGCCATGGGCAATAAAAAGCCTTTGACCGAGCCGACATCGGTCACCACAGCGCCAATACGGCCATGCTGGCCGATCAGTTGGAAGAGCGATTCCATGGTGCTGAGCGGACTGCACAGCATGATCACATCGGCATCGCTGACCAACCGCTCCGGTGAATCTTCCAGCGCATCGATCAAGCCGTGTTGCAACGCTGTTTGCGCATGTTGAGTCTGCGCATCATACCCGACCACCCGGTGGAACAACCCGCAATCGCGCATGGCCACACCAAACGAGCCGCCTAGCTGCCCCAGCCCTATGATGGCGAGCTTATCCAGAAGCGGAACCGCCTTCTCCATTGATTTATGCCTGCCCTGCCTGGCGCATATCACGGGCCATGAAGTTACCCAAACAGTCAAGCACCGCCTGATTTTCTTCTTCCGTACCAATGGTCATGCGCAGACAGTGCGGCAGCCCGTAGGCGGCAATCTCACGCAGAATAATTCCGTGTTCGGTCAACACGCGATTGGCGTCCTCAGCGGTTCTTCCCGCCTCATCGGGAAAGCCCAGCATCAGAAAATTCCCCACACTGGAGTAGACCCGAATACCCGTCGCCTCAAACCGGGCGGGCAGCTCAGTGAGGCATGCATTGTTCCACTGCCGGGCTTTGGTGACAAAGGCTGTGTCGCGCACTGCCGCCGCTGCCGCATGTTGCGCCAGCATATTCACATTAAAGGGGCTACGAATGCGATTGAGCGCATCTACCACGGCAGGCGGCATATATCCCCATCCGACTCGGAGCGCTGGCAGTGCATAGATTTTAGAGAAGGTGCGGATCATCACGGTGTTTTCCGTGGTGGCGACCAATTCCTGACCGTTGCTGTAATCCGGTTTATCCGGATATTCCGCATAGGCAGCGTCGACCACTAATATGATATCATCGCGCAGAGCTTCGCGCAGGCGCTTCAATTCTTTGGCAGGCAGATATGTTCCGGTCGGATTATTCGGATTTGCCAGAAAAAGCAGCCTGGTACGTTCATTGACGGCTTCCAGCAGGGCATCCACATGGGCCGTATAATCAACTTCCGGCGCGGCAATGGCATCAACTCCCATGCTTTGCGCGTAGATTTTATACATCAGGAATCCATGCTCGCTATAGACGATATTGTCGCCCCTGGTGGCATAGGCCGCAATGAGAAGCTGGATCAATTCATCCGAGCCATTGCCACAAATCAGTTGCTCCATGGGTAAGTCGTATACCTCTGCAATCGCCTCTCGCAGGATATGTGCGGAGCCTTCCGGATAACGCCGCAGCACATGCAGGCAGTTGTTTATCGCATCGAGCGCTGCCTGCGGCGGACCGAAGGGCGATTCGTTCGATGACAGTTTAATGGGATTGCTATGCGCTCCGGCAGAGGATTTGCCTGCCTTGTATGGTTTAATCGCCAGAATATAATCATGGGGAGTGGGCAACGCGCTCATGCTTCTTATCTTTCTATCTCATCAATATGCAATTGCCGGGCGTAAGCGCCAATAGAGCAGACGCGGATGGCAGGCTCACCCAGCCGCTGCTCTATATCATGCAGCATTGGATGCTGGCGATGTAAAAAATGGCTGACTTCGAAGACATACATCATGCCGTCCAGATTGCCGGATGCCACCTGCGTGAGGCAATGGCCCTGCCAGCCAAAACTGGCAAACACCTCCTGCAAGCGTGAGCGACTGATCTCCGCCGATGCTTCCACCACCAGCAAGGAGCAATCATCGCCCGTCTCTTCCGGCTCGACATCGCCTACCATCAAGGCACGAGGTAATGGTTCTTCGTACAGAAAGGGGGCAATGGCAAAGACTTGCGGATGATTCGCTCCCTCCCCCAGCAATTGCCGCCAACAATCATGCTCATCTTCATCGGGCATGGGAATCATCCCCATCAGCGTCTGTCCTTCAACCACGGATGGAATGACGCGCGATGGGTGTGAGACCATGGATATTTCCCCTGCCGGGCCAAAATATTCATGCGCTAACCAAAAGAAATCCTGCCGTCCATGATGTTCGCATACAGAAATGGACAAGGTTTGTTCAATAGAGGTAGAGCCAGCAATCAGTAGCCGCCAGATTGCCGCCAGCATAGGGCGCGGAAACACTCCAGCATCCTGTTGCACGATGAGACGCGCCATGGCAGCCTCGCGGCCCGGGCGAATAAAGCACTGCGTTTTGTTGGCTTTGCGTTTGTAATCACCCACCTGCGACACAATCGCGCTACGCTTTTTAAGCAACGCAATCAATTCATCATCGATTGCATCAATCTGATCCCGAAATTCCTGTAATATCGGCTCCGCCGTCATTATCCTGCCCTTTGTTAAGGTAGAAGCAGATTAGAGCCGATGGCCGGTAATGACAATATTTATGGTGTGCTATGAGGCAGGTAAATCCGGCTCACTGACCAGGAAGACAATGGATATTCATCACATACTGCCGGGCCTGATTCTCCACCCGATTGATGGAATAATAATTGCGAGAATCGCGGCTGCGAAAATAGACATTATTCAATTTCAAAAATTCGCGCAGCACCGCTAAGTTCAGTGCGACATCCGCTTCGCTGACCACGGTTTTTTTGCCGCTTTGCGGATCGATATGACTTAATTTGGTTTTGCCGACAATCACGCCGATGACATTGCCGCTAGCATCTAACAATGGCCCGCCGCTGTTGCCCTGCAGGGCGGCATCGGCAAATTGTAGCCAGTGCGGTTCGTTTTGCGGCCCGCTTAAGCCGGTAATCTTGCTTAGATTGACCACATATTGGCCCGAGACACCACTATCAAGCGGATAGCCCATGACCATGACCGGATCTTCCACCATCATCGTCTCATCATTTGTGCGCAGACTCGCAATGCGCGAAGGACGGCGCTGACTTTGCAGAAGGGCGAGATCAAATTTCGCATTGGTGGCCAGCACTTTGGCCGACGTGGGTTGCATGGTGCCACGTAGCATCACCTGCTCGCATCCACGAACGACATGCTCATTGGTGATGATATGGCCAGTATTGCTGACATAAAATCCAGTGCCGCTTTGCACGGCGTGCTGTCCGGGTTGCAGCTCAGGGGCAGCACGTTCTTCTGCCATTTGCTGATATGGAACAGGCGCCGCTTGCATCTGAGCACCCGCCTGATAAGCGAAGCCGCAGGCGAGCATGATCGAAAAAAGGAAAAAGCGGCGTGATGCGTGCATTGGTTTATTTATTATTATGGTACATGCACGAGTATAGTGGGGCCAGGTTAACAGATGTTAAAAAAAGCGGGGCCTCAATGAGGCCCCGCCTAGCTGTTAGTTCTGGAATTGCGAGACGTAATCAGGCCGCCATTGATTTGCTGATTTTTTCTACTGAATCTGCCATGCGCTCCTGCACCGGCTCAAAGGCTTCTGCACTGGCACGGAACCACATATCGGTCAGTTTTACCGAGCGGTCGACCATTGCCTCAACCTGCGCACGCAGCATTTTGCTCTGAATTTCAAAAAAATCGTTCGCGGAGCGGCACGATAATAGTTCCTTGGAAAGAGCGACATTTTCGGAGAATATTTCATTAGCCATGGCATAAAGCTCGGCCGTCATTTCCTGGTACGCTTCTGTAGCAATCCCACTACATTCAACGGCTGCGGTGACATTTTCCTGTCCAAGCTTGACTGCTTCAGCCACTCCTTTCGCCGTGGAGTCCGCCGTGCGTGACAATGTCTGCACGCTTTCCTGGCTCATTTCAGCCATTTTCTCGCGTGTTTTCATCACTTCTTCCGCACCATTTTCCCAAATTTGTCTGACGGATTCCGTTCCCATTTCCAACACGGGCATCATTGGTGCTGCCGCTGATGGAATTGACGTTGCAGGTTTTGCAGAGGTGCGCGCCGCTGACTTCGCCGATGCAGATTTTACCCGGCTGGTTTTAGGCGTATTACTGTTTGCGGACGTTTTTTTCGCTGTGTTTGACGTGGGTGATTTCGTCGCTGGCATGGTACTCTCCCTTGATTAATGTCTGTCGTGATCTGTTCGCTGATGTTGTTGACCGGTTGCACTGTTAAGCCCCGAACATACCTTGCATAGCATAAGACGGGCGTAAATGGCAATCATTGGCATGCTGCGCAGCAGCATAATTCTCTTATATGACGTTGATATTCCTTAGATAAGCATGAATGTGGTATAAAGATGCGTTAATGACTACCAGATATAGTCATATCAACGTATAATTTCATTGAGTTCAGCGCATGAATACGGCACAATCAGTTGCGTGATTGTTATGTTTTTTTAACATAATGGGTTGTATTCTAATAGAAACTCACTCCTTACAGACGGATAACAACGTATCACTATGATCGCACACTCCGGCATTGCTGCATTTCGGATTTTGTCGCTATTGCTGGCGGCATTAATCATGCTTGCACCCGTTGACGGCAACGCGAAATACAATCCCAAATATGCTGGCCTCGTCATTGAACTAAACCATGATGTCGTGCTTTATGAAGACCGGGCGAATGCCAGACGTTATCCTGCATCCCTGACCAAATTGATGACGCTGTACCTCACCTTTGAGGCCATGCAGCAAGGACGCCTAACCTGGGATAAGCGCCTGCCCGTGTCAGCGCGGGCCGCCAAGCAACCACAAACCAATATTGGTCTCAGAAAAGGAGATCGGGTCACTGTGCGCGATCTCGTGGACAGTTTGATTGTGCGTTCCGCTAATGATTCTGCCGTGGTGTTGGCTGAAGGATTAGGAAAATCAGAATGGAATTTTGCGCTGGCAATGACGCAAAAAGCTCGGGCGCTTGGAATGAATAAAACGACTTTCCGTAACGCCTCAGGGCTCCCCGACAGCAAGCAAATCACCACGGCGCGTGACATGGCCAAGCTCGCCGTTGCTCTCAAGCGGGATTTCCCCGAGCATATGCATTTGTTTAAAAAAACACGCTTCAATTATAAGGGCCGAAATTACTATTCGCATAATCGAGTGCTGAAATATTTTAAAGGCTCCGATGGCATGAAAACCGGCTATATTCGTGCCTCCGGATTTAACCTGGTCACGACCGCATCACGCAACGGGTATGATGTAGTGGCCGTGGTGATGGGAGGGCGCACCTCCAAACGCCGTGACCGGCATATGGTGGACATTCTCAATCGTTCCTTCAACAAATTGGCACGTAAAAACCGCTTTGAGTTACGCTTTGCCAGTGCGGTTCCGACACCGCTGTTCAAAGATGCTAATGGTCAGCCTGAGACGCTTCAGGTCAATAGTGAGCCGGAAACTCCAGCAGAAATTGCTGCCGCCGCTTTAGCAGCAGTGCCGGATGGGAAACCTGTCTCGCGCCGGGAAGCATCGCTCGCGGTGATACCTCCTCCCAAGCCTGTCGGCCAATCAACTGCCGACAAAGCTGATGAGTCACCGTCATCGCCTGCACTGACTCTCACAGCCAGAGCGATGGCGCAGACCAGCCAACCTGATCGCTCGACCGGAGACAGCGTAGAATCGTCAACGATCAATGCGGCACCTGTGGCGCTGGCTGCGGCATCAGCGGATGGGCCTGTGCCTTATTCCAAGCCATTGCCTCCTGCCAGAGCCCCCTTTAACTGGGGGGTGCAGGTCGGCACATTCAGTAGCCACAAAGACGCGATGATGGCCGCCGCCAGCGCCATGGATAAAGCCGGCAACAGTGTGAAGCAGGGATCAATTCTGGTTGCCAATCATACACAAGGCCAGGCGACGTTGCATCGTGCGCGCATTGCAGGAATGAAAGAGACGGAAGCCCGGCGGCTCTGCCACGTGCTCACGCAAAAACGAGAAGCCTGTTTTGTCTATAAAGCTGATGCCGATATCTAATCAGCAGTGAAACTCATAGCCGTGAGCTCGGAACTCTGGCCTATTTTCTTATAGCTTTTCCCACTAATTTCTGTACAGCAATTAGTGGGGCGTTCAGACGCCACTGAGGCTTACGCGCCAACCATGGCGCGGGCAGCAGTCGCGGCCTCATAGCCATTCAGATTGTATGAAAATTAATGTGAATGGCTATAGTACAGTAATGCTCATTTTGTACTGTAAGATGTGAGAAGTAGCGGTCTTCATCTTTATTCGCTCATCCGGTCGGAGAGTAAAAAAACCCATACTATCTACAACCTTTCACGCCATTTGCATCACATGGCCAGATTCACATTCACCATCGCGCGGTTATTGTCGAACGATTCACCGGCAGCGCTCGACGAGCGTTTATAAAACTCATATTCTGCCGCCAGGCGCACATTGGGTGTGAAGATGTAATCGAGCCCAACACCAACCCACCAATTGTCATCTTCTCGATTACTTTCCTCAAATGCGAGATGATAGAGCCCTAAATTACCATTCAATTCCAGATTATCGGCCAGCAGGTAACGCACTTCCATATCACCACCAGTTTTTGTTGCCTTAAACAGGTTGAGACGGTTGACCAGTATCAGTTGGCGATAGAGATTGGCTTCCAGCGATAAATGAGGCGTTGGCGTCCACACACCCAGCATGCGCAGGGCCCAGGTTGTTTCATCCTGCAAACTGCTATCCTGCTGGTGAATCTTGCTGGCGCCAATTCCGATCGAGGCGAACCACAACTCTTCTTCTTCGACGGTTACCCCCGTCAGAAATTCCATCACATAGGCATCGCGATTAAAACCAGCGCTATCTACGGCATCATCAAAATCTTCTTCTGTAAATGACGGCTCGACATAGACAACGACATCTGGCGTCACAGCATAACCCAGCTGCAACTCTGCTCTGGACATGGTGGCATTAGCATCAGAATAATTGGTCTGTAGGGTGTCTTCATATTGAAGCTGCTGTTGTTCTATTTCCAGATAGGAGCGAATGGGCATTTCTGCCGGTCGGTACTCCAATCGGGATCCATATGTCACGCTGTCAAACTCGACGCGCTCACCCCTGACCACGTTAAAATCAAGACGTCGGTCTACATTCTGTCGCATGGTATTGGCAAAACCATGTAGAACAACGTCTTCATTCAACTCGATGAAACCGTCAGATTGCAGGCGCCATTCCGTGTAATTTTCACTGGAGTTACTATTAAATGACACGACATTGACATCGCCAAGAAAGCGTAGCCGATGGCGCTCCCAGTCTGATACCATCACCACGCCAGGTCTGGCACGAAAGCCGGTATCCTGCTCAGCGCCCGTCTCTGAGAGCAAGATATTATCGTCGTAAAAACTGCCAAGCGTGAGGGTTGGATAGAGGATAAATGAGCCAGCCGCCGCAGAGATTGGATCTTCATCACCAATAAACGTACTGAGTGGTAACCCCAGACTATGCAAATCCTGCGAACTAAAACGTTCGCGATCAATACGGGCAGTGTATGGCGCACCATATTGTTGGAAATCAAATTGCTGAACCTGTGCGGAGGCAGACCATGACGTCATGGATAGCATCAGTAATACAACCGCCGTCCAAGCGGCCGCGTTTAATCGCTTATATGTTTTATTCTGTCGGCGATACATGACACTCCCCTGTTCTCTAACCAGCCATATTGATACAATGCAAATTAAATGCCAACTATTGCCAATCAGAGAGGGCTATTCATTAGTTAAAGAGTTGCGGAGTGTGGCACAATACCCGCAGTTAACAAGCCGATGCCAGCCTACTGCATTCCTTCATTCTCAGTCGAACGAACAGGAGGCGACTTCTTTTTCGGCTTTTTGGGAGGCTGGGGAAATAACGGCACTACCTGCTCAGCATTGCGCAATGTTTTTTCAGCTGCATGGACCCCATCAGCATCACCGACATGAAACCAAATGCCATCATGTGGCAAGGCTGCCATGGTGCGGCACCAGCCTTCATCATCGACTTCATGCATCAGGCGGCTGAGTGAAAAGCGCGGGATTGGCCGCTCATCACGATACGCATCGAGCAAGCCGGTATCCATCAGCTGAATACCGGTATAGACATAGGGCACGGTCTCCTGCTGCTTGCGAAATCGAAATGCGCCATCTGCCCGCAATGCAAAATCCCCTGCTCCATGGTAGCCAACAGCTTTGACCGTCGGGCATACCAGCAGCATTGATCTGGCCTGCTCATGACGATGATAGGCATCCGCTAAACGCCGCAATGCCGGTGTTGGCCCATCCAGCCAGCAAATATCGGAATTCACCACAAAGACAGGCCCATCGCCGAGTAATGGCAATGCCTTAATCAACCCACCGGCTGTTTCAAGCGGCTCGTCTTCTTCTGAGAATAAAAGTTCGATATCCCGCCGCTGTGTGACATGACGGCGAATCATCTCTCCTTTGTAAGAGATGTTGATGACGGCACGCTCGACCCCAGCCTGCACCAGCTTATCCAGCACCCGGTCAATCAGGCTTCGTCCATGCACTGGCACCAATGGTTTGGGAATATCATCGCGGTAGGCACGCATTCGCTTACCCAGACCGGCAGCAAATACCATGGCTGTATCCGGCATTACATTAGGCATCGATGGTTTGTTGCTTCGTGATGATTGCCCGGTCATACTGTCCTCTTATGCACCTCGCTGTCGGTTGTTCGCGATCTTTTGTCGTATTGGTTGAGGCACATGCGTATCCAACCACCGTTTGAGTGGCACCAGTAGCGGATGCGCCATATCCTGTTCCAGATAGCGCCATACCCTTGGCAAATAGTCAAGATATTGCTGTTTACCATCCCGAACCGTCAGCCGCGAGAAAATCCCGATGATTTTCAGATTACGCTGGGCACCCAACAACGCGTAAGATAATTGAAAGGCATCATCATCCAGTGCCAGCGCTTTGGCAAATCGTGATTTCATCGCTTCCTGGATTGTTAGTGACACATCACGCCGTGCATCTTCCAGTAATGAGACAAGATCATAGGTGACGGGGCCGTGTAATGCGTCCTGAAAATCAAGCAGACCGACCCGCCCCAGCCTTGCCCGCTCTGGCAGCCATAACAGATTATCAGCATGATAATCACGCAACACCAATGCTGATGGTACCGGGTGTGATTGGCTGAATATTTCATCGCACAGCGCATCAAAGGTCGCACGCGCATCATTGCTATCAATACCTGCAAGCGGCAGAAACCACTCGCTGAAGATACTTGTCTCGCGCAGATATTCTGACCGGTCATACGCCTTTAATTTCGCAGGCAGCGTGCGCTCGGCCAAATCAGCCAGCACATCGACAGCCGCCTCATACAATAACAGTTCATCCTGAGGGGCCTGATGCAAATGCCTGCTATAGAGATTATCGCCTAAATCCTCTAACAACAGCAGACCGTCCTCCGGCTCTTCCGCCAGGATTTCCGGCGCCGAATAGCCACAGTGCCCAAGATAAGACCCAATAGCAATAAAGGGGCGAACATCTTCTTTCTCAGGTGGTGCATCCATCAAGACGTAACACTTGCCCTGCTTGCAATGCACACGTTCATAACGCCGAAAAGATGCATCACCTGCCAGTGGCTGACGCACAATGCCGTCACCCAAATGCTGATTCAGAAACGTATTGATGATGTTATCACGCGACATGGTCAGACTCCTTCTCCAGTCGGCAACCTGACGCACGCAATGCCTCATCCCATTTCTGTTCGTTCATCTCGGATGCAGGAATCGTCAGGCTCACTTGCCGTGACTGGTCATCCTTAATTTCGATATGGAGCGAGATCCGCCGAGAAGGTAACCAGCGCTGCGCAATATCCGGCCACTCAATCAATACGCGCCCGGCCCGCAAGGCGTCTTCCAGTCCGATTTCATCCAGTTCATGCACATCTTCAATACGGTAGAGATCATAATGCCAAACCTCCTGACCATCCGGCATGGAATAGGTTTGCAGTAAGGTGAAGGTCGGGCTGGTGACCGAGACTGTCTCATCTCCTACTGCTCTGCGAATATAACCTCTGGCCAACACCGTCTTGCCGGCACCCAACGTGCCACTCAATGTGATGATTTGGTCGTTACCGCCAGCGTCGCAGAGTGCGGCACCCAGCGCTTCAAGCTCTGCTTCACTTCGGCAGGGACAATGATAGGCGATCGAAGCGCTCATGCGTTGGTTGCCTGACGCGGTGACAGGGCATCTTTGTCGATCATCGAGATGGATTCGTCGCTCGGCTGAACAGCCTGGCGAGGCAGAATGCAGGTGATGCGTGTCCCTTTACCCATATCAGAATCAAGCGATACCTGGCCACCATGCAGTTCGGTGAAGCGTTTGACCATCGACAGCCCCAGCCCGGCCCCTGACTTGTGGCCACGGGAACCACCTGCCTTATGAAAACGTTCAAACACAAAGGGCTGATCTTCGCCAGGAATGCCGATGCCGGTATCCTCTACCCAGAGCGCCACGGCCTCCTGACCGTCCGGCAGTTGCTTTGCTTCCGCCCCGACCGTCACCGTTCCGCCGGACCCGGTATATTTTACCGCATTATGCAGCATGTTAAACATCACCTGTTTGAGACGCGCTTCGTCTCCGCGCAATGTGCCGATATCGTCCGGACATTCAATAATGAGGTTCAGCCCGGCATTGCGGGTATGCTCTTCCTGCATTTCGATCACGGATTCCAAGAAATGAGGAATCTGAATGGCACTGAGTGAAAGCCTGAGATATCCGGCCTCAATACTGGCGAGATCAAGGATATCATTGATCAGGTTCATCAGCT
This sequence comes from uncultured Rickettsiales bacterium, assembly GCA_964435165.1. Lineage (GTDB taxonomy): Bacteria > Pseudomonadota > Alphaproteobacteria > Rickettsiales > RI-342 > CAYSXY01. The sequence goes on along the minus strand of CAYSXY010000040.1, from coordinate 6,648 downwards.
TATGCGACGATTGGTTGATCGCATCGATATATTCGTCCTGCTTATCGTTCAATTCCCCGCAGAAGCGATTACCCAATGCTTCTGAAAAGCCCATGATGGAGGTAAGCGGCGAGCGCAGTTCATACGACATACTGGCAAGAAATTCGGTTTTGACACGGTCGGCTTCTTCCAATGCCTCATTCTTCTCGCGCAGTGTCTGTTCCACCATAATACTGTCCGTCACATCATAAAAGGCGGTGAGCACCGCGCCGTCAGGTAAGGGCACGCAGCGCCAGTCTAACACTTTATCATCTGCGCGAAACAGCCTGCCGGACAGATGTTCGCGGTTGGTAATTTGGCCGATGAGCTGTTCGCGCGTTGTCAGCCAATCATCGCCGGTACGCAGCACGGATTCAGCACGGTCGATAATTTCACTGACATGCGGTTTTCGCTCCAGCCAACCCGAATCCACTCCCCAGATATTGGCATATTCCGGATTCGATAGCCGTAAGCGGCCATCTTCACCAAACACGGCAACGCCTTCATGTAAATTATCGAGGCTCGCGCGCTGCACGGCAATCAGCGTGTTGTAGTTCCTCTCCAACGCCAGACGGTCAGTGACATCTTCATAGGTGAACATCAACCCTCCCAGCGCATGGGGAATGATGATGACCCGAAGTACACGCCCATCCGGCAGATAATAGAATTCTTCCTGCGGTTTGATCAGGCGTGTAAATAACTCCAGACTTTGTTTTTTGAAGGCTGGAAAGTTGGCCTGCTCGGGCAAGAGGCGATTCTCACGCATGCGTTCCAGCACATCGCCATAACTCGGATGCTCTTCCAGCCAGCTTTCTTCGAGTCCCCATAGCCTTACAAAGGCATTATTGTAACTTTGGAGCTTCATATCAGCGGAATACACCACCATAGCGTTATTCGAACTCTCCAGCATATCTCCCTGCGCCGATTTATAGCGGCGTAATTCGGCGTCAATGGCCTCCTGACGAGAAATATCATAGGCGTATCCGGCATAGCGCACGCTGTCTCCCGTCATTGGAAACAGCGGCTGCTGCACCACATGGAACAACTGCCGATTGCCCTTCGCCACAATATGGCAATCTTCCGTCATTATCTCCGACGTATCTCGCACACGCTCCGCTGCTTGCCTGAGTCGTTTGTCGAGTTCGATGGCACCATTGGCCAGAATAGTCTCAACAGGCTGCTCAACCGCTTCGGCATAGCTACGGTTACAATAGGTCAGCTTCAACTCCTGATCGCGCTCCCAAATGGGGTACGGCGCTTCGTCGAGGATCCGCGTCAGGCGTTTGATTTGTGACTCGGATTCATTGAGCTTCTCCTGGAGGCTCATGCGCAGCCGCTCCTGCTCCGTGACATCACGCAGCCACAATGTATAGCCCGCGACCTTATCGCCCTCCTGGCGCAGCCCTAAACATTCTATGTAGCGCTCACGGTTGGCCGACTGAATCACCAGTCGGAAACGTTCATCCTTACCCAGCATGATGCGCTTAATGGCTGTATCGACTTTTTCGGCGTCACCCGCGCTCAATGATTGTTTAAACGCGCTGAGACTGTGATGCCCTTCCTGCAAATTAAGCAACCGCCCGGCCAATGGCGAGAGCCAGCCATTCATCCCATCTTCATTCCAGACATAGCAGCCATAAAACTGTTCGATGATTGGGTCTTGAAAATAAGGCGAACGAGCCAGATGATCGGGCAGAATCGGATCACGACGGCTGTGACTGCGACTTGTAGAGACCAGCATCAGCATGAGCGTGAGAATCGTGGCAAAGATAATCCACATGCCTTCGTCGGACTGCATAAATCGCTGCCACATGACGACTGTTTCAGAAGCATAGGCGTCAGCCGCACCTGCCCCTGCCAGCCCAGTCAGCGCCACCAGTGCAAGAGAGCGTCGATAGCTCATCCGCTTAACCCTGCTTGCTATATTTATATTACCGCCATGCGATGCCGTATAAAAACATCTGGCACATATTCTAGCTCACTTTCCATGCGGTGACCATGCTAAATATGGCCACCACATATGAGAAGTATGCCAGATATGGTTTAGTAGCGGTAATGTTCCGGCTTGTAAGGCCCAGCCTGGTCGACACCAATGTAAGAGGCCTGATCGGATGATAATTCCGTCAGGGTCACGCCTAATTTTTCAATATGCAACCGTGCCACTTTTTCATCCAGATGCTTGGGCAGCACCGTGACCGTGTTTTTATATTGTGCATGGTTAGCCCATAACTCCATTTGAGCCAGCACCTGGTTGGTGAAGGAAAAACTCATCACCAGGCTCGGGTGCCCCGTGGCGCAGCCCAGATTCACTAATCGGCCTTTGGCCAGCAAAATCACGCGCTTGCCATCCGGGAAGGTAATCTCATCAACCTGCGGTTTGATTTCCTTCCAGTTCAGATTGCGCAGGCTATCGACCTGAATTTCATTATCGAAATGGCCAATGTTACAGACGATGGCCAGGTCTTTCATGGCCCGCATATGCTCAATTGTGATGATGTCTTTATTGCCGGTGGCGGTGACAAAAATATCGGCAATCGGCGCCGCTTTTTCCATTGTCACCACTTCGAATCCTTCCATCACTGCCTGCAAGGCACAAATCGGGTCAATTTCTGTTACCAGCACGCGTGCCCCCTGCCCTTTAAGCGCTGCGGCACAACCTTTTCCAACATCGCCATAACCCGCCACTACGGCAACTTTCGCACCCACCATCACATCGGTGGCGCGCTTGATACCGTCGAGCAGACTTTCGCGACAGCCGTAGAGGTTATCGAATTTAGACTTGGTCACGGAATCATTCACATTGATCGCCGGGCAGGCCAGCGTGCCTTCTTTTTCCATCTGATACAGGCGATGCACTCCGGTCGTCGTTTCTTCCGAAATCCCTTTCACCTCTTTCAGCAGCTCAGGATATTCATCATGCATCATCAGCGTCAGGTCGCCGCCATCATCCAGAATCATGTTGGGGCGCCAACTGGGATGGCCATCAATGGTCTGGCGAATACACCAGTCATATTCTTCTTCCGTCTCGCCTTTCCAGGCAAACACAGGGATGCCGGCAGCAGCAATAGCCGATGCTGCGTGATCCTGCGTTGAGAAAATATTGCATGAACTCCAGCGTATTTCAGCGCCAAGCGCATCAAGCGTTTCAATCAGTACCGCGGTTTGAATGGTCATATGCAGGCAACCCGCGATGCGCGCCCCTTTAAGCGGTTGCTGGGCGCCATATTCTTCGCGCAGCGCCATCAATCCGGGCATTTCTTTTTCGGCAATAGTGATTTCGTGCCGCCCCCAATCGGCCAGGCCGATATCCTTCACTTTATAATCACCACCGGTAACAACTGCTTCTGCGCGTGCTGTGGACATGCATCTCTCCTAAATAAAACTGAATATCGCGTGATACGACGCATTAACTAATGAATCATAAACGCAGCACCATAAGCACCGTCATGGCTCACCGCAATCAAAAAGCCCTGGCATACAGGATTTTTAACGGTTAGATGTCCTTTCTCGCATTTATGTCACGGATGTTATTCTATCAATGATCTGTTTCCTTTCGATCATCCGCGTCGCTTTTCTCTGTGTATCCGTTAGCACGGCAGTATTGTTGTTATTTCTCACCAGCTCTGCTTTCGCCATGACCGAGAGTAGGGTAGCGAAGGAACCGCAGCGCCTGCGCATTGCCTCAACACTGGCACCACTACACGCTATTGCAGCAATGATTACCGGTGATCGGCATGAGATCGCGTTGATTGGCAAAGACTACTCCGCACATGAAAGTCACCTGCGCCCCTCACATGTCAAAGCACTAGCCAGGGCCGATATTGTCTTGTGGGTCGGTCCATCGCTGGAGCCATCCATCACCCGACTATTAGCTCAACATGAAAAAGTCAGCCTTGCGATGGAGCAAACTGAGGGGATTCGGATATTGCATTATGATGCATCAACTCATTCACAGCCAAATCCGGCGGATGGCTCCCCTGCATCACATCATCATGGCACGATGGATGTGCATTTTTGGCTGGCGCCGGATAATTCGCTGACCTTCGCACGTCACTATACCAGGCTGATAACCCAGCATGACCCAGGCAATGCTGCCTTCTATGATGAAAATCTTGCTACATTTGAGCGCACACTAACCGCTCAGATTGACTCTATTCGCCATTTATTGCGACCAGTTCAGGATAGGCCGTATCTGGTGACGCATGATGCTTATCGCTATTTTGCTGATTTTTTCGGACTTAAGCAGCCCTATACTATCAGCCCTGCCGCACATCTTCCGCCCAGCGCTAAGCAACTGGCTTTCTTGCGTGAGCGAATCACTGAGGAAGGTATAGGCTGTGTGATTGCCGAACCTGATTATCCCAGTCGCACCATCAACGGCGTTATTCGCCATAACCCGAACATGATGATATTGCGCTTAGACCCTACCGGAATGGCAGATATCACAGCATCTGGTGACAGTGAATCATATGCCGATTTTTTACAACGAGTGGCGAATGGATTCAGGCAGTGCCTTGGCCATTGATTTTCTGCTGCTCTGATCATGAAAGCCTTCGCACCATTAAAGCATACGCCTCAGCAGCGGGATACGATCTAGCTTCATATGTTTCAGCACCGCCAGCACATGCAGCACCGCAATGCCGAGTAACACATAGGATAGATTCGCATGAACGGCGTAGAGCATGCCTGCAAGGGCATCATTGCGTGCGATGAGTGGCGGAATATCAAATTCAAAAAACGCGACGCCGTAGCCCGCCGCATCAGACATCACATAACCGCTAAGTGGCACGATCAATAACAGTAGATACATCACCCACATGCCATAATGGGCGGCTTTGCGCGAGAGGTTTGAGAATTCCGTAGGGAGCGGCGGCACATCGCTGAACAGGCGCACCATAATGCGGAAGCAAACCACCACAATCACCATCACACCGATTGATTTGTGCAGATTATAAAGGGTTTGGCGAAAACCATCCTCATAGGTCAGGGTCGAAACATACCAGCCGGAGGCAATCATAAACAGAACCAGAATGGCGGTGAGCCAATGCAGTTTGCGCATCAAAAAAGGATAACGCTCAACCCGGATGGTTTGTGGTGTGATGCTACCAATCGCCTGTGGCCCTGAATGTGGCCCTGCCTGTGGCGCTTGCGGCGGTTGCGAGTCAGGCGCCCCCCTTTGCTCGGCAGGTGGCTGATCCGAAGCGGCTGGATTTGATCGAGCTATCACTGCGGAAGCTGGGGTTTCTGCTGCCGCTCTATGCTACGCCGGATGGGGAAATCATCTCCGGGCACCAGCGTCATCATGTTGCTTGCCGGATGGGTGCGACGCAAGTACCATTGGCAGTCACCCGTGTGATGGATTTGGCCGAGCCGCTTGGTTAATATCCGATGTGGTTGCTCTATGGCAATAAGGTGCAAGCAAGATTTGCCTAGATTTATAAGGCTTGGTAACCATCAGACCTTACCGTCTTATTTTCTTTTTCTGACCTTTTATCGGGCAGCTGGTTTTCTTCAATACCGTCCATATCGCAGTCACTACAAGCATTTTCTGGAGAGATAACTCCCGAAAGCATGGCAACTGCGACTTGCAATTCAGGATTGGCTGATAATTCATTTTGTATAACTGGTTGCAAAACCGAAGTCATACAATTCACACCACCGCCATTAATGATTGACCAGTCTACATGCGGGCCTAAATCAGACGCTATTCTAACCTGAAATCCATCCGTCTCCAATTCTACGCGAATATCGTCAGGCAGATTAGGGGCGATTACTGTGTCCCCCAAAACAACCAGATTTGATAGCATTTCACTGTCATCAAATGCTATTTCACCATTAACACGTGTTGCCTGGAAGTCGTAAAAGCGAATATTCTCAGCACCATATATTTCCGTTAAGGTTTCTATGCCTTCTGGTGAAATAGATATGCGTTCATCATTGTGTGGTACCATAATAGTACCATTGGGCAGGGGCATAATGTATAAATCAAGATGAAGCGCCCCAATGTCCCGCAATCCATGATATCCAGGAATTGTAACAATCTCAATATCCATGCCGTTTTCTTGCATAGCCCGATCCAGCAGAAAATTATTATAGGCATGCGGCAGGTAGGTTCTGCCCCCTTCTTCAGAAATGCCTGACAAAATGACATTCTGATTGGGATCGTAGATGTAGTTACCTCCCTGAAAGGAGGCTAAAAATGAATCGACATTGTATCTGTGTTCTCCATAATCAAACCATCCATTTTCATCAGCAGATATATTTTGAGACTCTAGAAACTCTGCGACTAATCCTCTTGTCGACTCAATCACCACCAACTCATGACCTGTGCCTGCAACCGCTGCAGCATATTGGTCTATTTCATTGCCGCTTTCTCTTCCATCCCAAAGTGCAGGGCCGGTGCTTCCGCTAAAAATATCGCCTGCAATGAAGATTGTACCATTAACAAGCGTGCCAACATCCTGTACATAGACTTCACGATATCCACCAATTTGGTTGCCCTCAGTATCCCTTTGCGAACCATCAATAATTCTTAAATTCTCCGGGCCAATAATTTCTTCGATGGTGTTTCTTAGCGAGTACCAGTTACTGTAATCAACAATGCGCCGTTCAAAATCGCGCATAGGATTA
>CAYSXY010000039.1:0-19510 GCA_964435165.1 uncultured Rickettsiales bacterium | reverse complement strand
CTCAAATTATGGATTAAACTGTACAATCAAAATTAACTTCTATGCCAGCCCCTAATCTTAATATTAAAAACATCTCAAAAACAGCTTAAGCCTGCGATTAATTTGAGACAAACTATAGGCTAAACTATTGTTATTTATAATTATTATTTTATTTTCGTTAACTATTTTGACCTAATCATTGTTCTTTGTTAACTATTAGTTAGCTGATAGTTAATCACGCCATTCCGGCAATCAGCATTAGGGGAGTTACGCACCAGCATTGCAACGCGTTTCTGTTGCTGCAGCGCACTGTAAGATTCACAGGGCGACACAGCCGACAGATGACGCAGGCAATGACGGGTCTGTGCGCCCCTGCATTTGAGGGGAACATACCATGGCACAGTCACCAGCAACTGATCTTTTGAGCATTACAACGAATCCGTCTGACTTTGGTCAGATTGGCGATCTGCATCCGATTTACGGCATGAGCGGCGAGCATTATTTTAGCGGCGTGAGTGGTGATTACTTGGAGCTTGGGCATGACAGCGCTCTGCAAACGGCGGAAGCAACCTATGCCATGCGCTTTACCGCTGATACGGTTGAGGGCAAGCATGCGTTATTTGCCAAAGACAATAGCGGCTATGAGCAAGGCGGTCATTTGCATGTTTATATCGACCATGGGGTACTCACCATCCGGCAGCAATCAACCGACAAAAGCGAGTATGTAAAGGTGAATGATCTGCCGATCGAGGTGGGGACGGAATATCACCTCGCCGTCTCCTTTGGTGATAATGGCTTGCTGGTTTATCTGAATGGGCAGTTAGTGGCCGCTGAGCCTGAATTCAAACAGGGCATGGAGACCAATACCGAAAGCCTGGTGGTGGGTGCCAGCGGCTACCGCCGCAGTGATGCCTCCAAACCGGCAACGGAAGAATTTGACGGCATGATTGCTGATTTTCTCATCTACAATACACAGCTGGCCCCTGAACAGGTCGCGGCTATTTCCGGCGAGGCCAATGCCGCCGATGCGCTCTATGCACTGGATGGGGAAGACCTGATGCCGGCATTCGCTCAACTGCATCATGCGTCGGATGAGCTGGAAGCCATTGCCCATGATTTTGGCTATCACCATCATGGATTGATGGGCAATCAGACGATTGAAAAAGGATCAGATGATGCCGACCAACTGACGGGAGGATATGCCTCCGATTACATCAATGGATTGCTGGGTCATGATACCATTGATGGTGGTGGTGGCAGTGACCACCTACAAGGCTATTATGGCAATGACCTGGTACGCGGCGGTGACGGCAATGATGTGATCGATGGTGGCCACGGCGAGGACACTGTGGAAGGCGGGGCTGGTGATGATTTTATCATCTCCCAGGCCGATGGTCGCGAAGGCTTTGTCACCTATATTCCCTTCCGCGATGAGGAAGACCCTTATAACGAGCTCGATCCGGTGACGGGCAAGCTCTACCCCACGCAGCCCATTCCCGCTGACGATGTGCTGATTGGTGGCAGTGGGGCAGACACCTTCTACTTCCAGACCCTGATTAACGCCAAGCAGCGGTATATTGAAGAACATACCAATAATGACGGCACCATTCGCTGGCATGGCGTCGCCGGGGAGAACGACAAGATTCATGACCATTGGGTCGATGTGATCGGCCATGACATCATCATGGATTTTAATCGCGATGAAGGCGACTATATCATGATTGAAGGCCACACGACCGAAGTGCTGAAACTGGAACATCTGGATAGTAATGGTGATGACCTGCCGGACTACTCGGTGCTCCATCTCTATTCGGATCAAGGCGCCAATGGCGGGGCCCATCAATATGATCTGCTTGGCACCATTACGGTCTATGGCGATTTGCTGCGTGACGGCGATTATGGCAGCGACGATGACCCTGCCTATGGAATTGTGAAATCCATCGATTCGCTGGATGAAGCGATTACGCCAATCGATCCCGGCGTGGATAGCGGGCCTGTCGCGCCACCAGCCGTAACGGCTTCTACGGACTTTGGTGTCGTCAACGGCATCGCACCGATCTTTGGCGTTGCCGGAGCACAGCATTTTTCTGGCATGGATGGTGATTATCTCGATCTCGCTCATGACCGCGACCTCATGCTTGAGGCTGGTACCATCGCCATGCATTTTCAGGCTGATCATGTCATGGGGCGTCAGGCATTGTTCGGTAAAGATGCCAGCGGTTATGCCGATGGCGGTCATATCCAGGCCTATCTGGAAGGCGATAAGCTGATCGTGCGTCTGCAATCGGACATGAAGAGTTATTACATGAAATTTGATGGTAGCCCGATTATGGCCGGGCAGGATTATCACCTCAGCATCACCTTTGGTGAAGAGGGCTTGAAAGGCTATCTCAATGGCCAGCTTGCCGCTGCCGAGCCGGAAGTGACACAAGGTATGGCAACCAATTATGAGAACCTGGTCATTGGCGCTTCAGGCTACCGTCGCGGGGATGCTGATGATGATGCAGCGGATGAGTTTAGCGGCACCATTACAGATTTTGCCGTCTATGATCAGGATCTGTCTCCGCTTGAGATTGCCGATCTGGCAGGCGGTGAGTTCACGCAGGCCGCACTGCATGCCATGGCATTGGAGGAATTGATGCCCGCCTTCTCCCAACTGCACCATGCCTCTGATGCGCTGCGCGACTATGCCGCTGAATTTGGCTTTGGTCATGGTACGCACCACGACGGAATGGCGATGGATATGCCGCCAATGGCACCGATTGTCTCGGGAACGGATGGCGCTGACATGCTGACTGGCACCAGCGGTATCGATCGCATCAACGGCCAGATGGGCAATGATTCAATTTCAGGCATGGAGTCGAATGATCAACTGCAAGGAGGGTACGGTAATGACACACTCCGTGGTGGTAACGGTGATGATGTGTTGGATGGCGGCCATGGTGAAGATGTGATTGATGGCGGAGCCGGGGATGATTTTCTCATCTCGCAGGCTGATGGCCGTGAAGGTTATATCACCTACATCCCATTTCGTGATGAAGGTGACCCTCTCTACGAGCTCGATCCGGTGACGGGCAAGCTCTATCCGGATCAGCCGATTCCTGCCGATGATATTCTGATCGGTGGTGAGGGAGCCGATACCTTCTACTTCCAAACCCTCATCAATGCCAAGCAGCGCTACATTGAAGAACATACCAATAATGACGGCACCATTCGCTGGCATGGCGTCGCCGGAGAAAATGACAAGCTGCATGACCATTGGGTGGATGTGATCGGCAATGATGTGATTTGGGATTTCAGCCGTGATGAGGGCGACAAAATCGTCATTGAAGGTCATACCACCGAGGTGATGGAGGTGAGCTGGGGCGACATTAATGGTGACGGTGTGCTCGACCATTCTGTTATTCAGCTTTACTCTGACCAAGGAGCTAACGGTGGTGCACACCAGTATGATTTACTCGGTACCATCACCGTGTTTGGCGATCTGGTGTTTGAGGGTGACTATATGGTCGATGACGACCCGGCTTACGGTATCGTCAAAACCATCGATAAGCTTGATGAAGCCATTGAGCCAAAGGACTATGGTGTTGACACCGGCCCGATTGCCCCGCCGGAGATTCCTACAGCGGATCCAAGCAGCGGCGTGACCGGATATATTGGCGGCCTTGTCCTGATCAATGCCGACACTGATGAGGTGATTGGCGATATTGACAATTTATCCACGTTATACCTTGGCGATTTGGAGACGACGAATCTGTCCATAGCTGCCGTAGCCGGGCCTGGTGTTGATAGTGTGGTCTTTTCGCTGAACGGTGGTGAATATACCCATACGGAAAACAAAGCGCCGTACGCATTATTTGGTGATAGTTCAGGTGATTATGTCGGCTATGACTGGCTGGAAGGGACGTATCAGCTTGAAGCGACCGCTTATAGCGAGAATAGCGGCAAAGGTGCTGTGATCGGCACCGCTAGCATCAGCTTTACGGTAGCGGCAGGGAGCAATCCTGATGTCTCGGATACGGAGCCTACCGACACGGATTATTCCACGGAAGAGCCCACCACCTCTGATGATACCGCGCTCAACGTCGTGAGCGGCACCGATGGTGCCGATACGCTGAACGGAACTCAGACAGCTAATGTGTTTGATGCCAAAGATGGTGATGACCGTGTGTTTGGCAACCACAGCGCGGTCGGCAATGACACGATCAATGGCGGCGCTGGCAATGATACGATTCAGGCCTATGATGGTGACGACATCATTGATGGCGGTATTGGCAATGACAGTATCATGGGCATGAATGGCAATGATGTTATCGATGGTGGCGCTGGTAATGACTCGCTCTTCGCCGGCAACGGAGATGATGTGATGCGTGGTGGTGACGGCGTTGATTTCATGATGGGTAATGCCGGGTCCAACACACTCTATGGCGGCATGCAGGATGATTCCGTCTGGGGCGGTATGAATGGCGACATTCTCTATGGCGATAACGGTAGGGATGATTTGCGCGGCTATGCCGGTAACGACACACTCTATGGCGGCGATGGCGATGATTTCACCCTGCTCGGCCATGAAGGCAATGATGTCATCTTTGGTGATGCGGGAGCCGATAGCCTGCATGGTGGTATTGGCATTGATACGCTTTATGGCGGTACTGGCAATGACACCCTCACTGGCGGCGGCGAGAGAGATGTTCTGTATGGCGGCGATGGCGAAGACCTGCTCTATGGTAATCATCACTCCACCGGGCATGATACACTACATGGAGATGCAGGAGATGACACAATTCTGGCCTATGCCGGTGATGATTATCTGTCAGGTGGTGCAGGTATTGATTTTCTCTACGGTCTTGAAGGTAATGACACACTGCATGGTGGAGCAGAAAGAGATGCCTTATATAGCGGTGCTGGCGAGGATGTTTTTCTGTTCGATAGCACTACAGATTCCGGCATTGGCTATGTGAATGCCGACCGCATTATCGATTTTGAGCAAGGAGAGGATAAGGTTGATCTTTCCGGTATGGCTACGACCTTCAGCTTTGTGGGCAGTGGCAGTTACGGCAGTAACGGAACAGATGCGGAGGTACGCTTTCATGATCACGGCGCTACTACCGCCATCCAATTGGATGCCAATGCTGACGGCACCACGGATATGGAAATCTTCCTCATTGGCTCTTACGCGCTGACGGCAGATGATTTTATTCTGTAACGGACTGATATAGGTTGTTAAATGGGGTTCTGTATATAATATTTCCTATTAATTTTACAAAATTAATAGGCGCTCAGGCGGCGCTAAGCCTCACGCCGCATAGGCGGCGACGCGCGGGCGCGCTTGTAAGCCATTCCAATAACATTCAACATTATTCGGAATGGCTACAGAAACCCATTGACGCTCAAAGGGCGCTGAATTCTAGGCTGTGCGTTCTTTCACCGCCTCAACAATGGCTTCCACGGTGATGCCGAAGTGACGATACAGATCGGGCGCTGGAGCCGATGCACCGAAGCTGTGCATGCCGATAAAGATTCCGTCACGCCCGATATAGCGTTCCCAGCCGAACGAACTGGCGGCTTCAATGGCGACTTTGAGTGAATCTTTGGGAAAGACTGCCGCCTGGTACGTCTCCGGTTGCTCATCAAACAAGGTGCTGCACGGCATAGAGACCACCGATGCATCAATACCATCCTGACGCAATCTGGCCTGTGCTTCCATCGCCAGATAGACCTCGGAGCCGGTGGCAACCAGTGTCACCTGCTCTTTGCCTTCAGCCGGAGACAGAACATAGGCACCGCGTGCAGTCAGATTATCTTCCGTATCCTGCAGCCGCACCTGCGGCAAACCCTGACGGCTCAAGGCCAGCAGCGATGGGCCATGATCACGGCCGATGGCGAGTTCCCAGGCCTCTGCCGTTTCCACCACATCGGCCGGGCGAAACACATGCAGTCCCGGAATTGCACGCAATGCGGCGAGATGTTCTACCGGCTGGTGAGTCGGACCATCTTCTCCCAGCCCGATGGAATCATGCGTCATGACATAAATGACCCGCTGCTGCATCAGGCTGGACAGCCGGATGGCCGGGCGGCAATAATCGGAAAAGACAAGAAATGTACCGCCATAGGGAATGAATCCGCCATAGAGCGCCAGCCCGTTCATGCAAGCGGCCATGCCATGTTCGCGAATGCCGTAATAGAGATAACTCCCACTGTAATCGGTTTTGTTAACAGGCAGCGTGTGCCCTGTTTTCGTCAGGTTCGAGCCTGTCAAATCGGCTGAACCACCCACCAGTTGCGGAACAGCCTTGGTAAGCACCTCCAGCACGCGCTGCGATGATTTGCGAGAGGCTTCCTTCACCGGTTCCTTAATCGCCTGATGACGAAAATCGGCCAGCACGTTGCGGACAGTCTGCTGAACATCCTGCGCTATAAAACGGCGATAGGCCTCGGCATTGGGGGCTTGCTCTAATCGCGACTCCCATGCCTCACGCGCAGCATGTCCTTTGGCGCCCACGGCGCGCCAGGCAGCCAGTATATCTTCCGGCACGTCAAATGGCGGAGCGGCCCAGCCCAATGCCTGACGCGTCCCGTCAATCTCATCCTGCCCAAGCGGAGCACCATGGCTTTTTTCCGATCCTGCCTTGGTCGGCGCACCGAATGCAATGGTGGTGCGGCACGCGATGAGTGACGGCTTGTCGCTTTGTTGCGCCCGGCTGATCGCCTCGGCAATGGCGGCATGGTCGTGACCATCAATAGTTTGCACTTCCCACCCGGCCGCTTCAAAACGCTGCTGTTGATGTTCCGAGGTGCTGAGGTCAGTGCTGCCATCAATGGTGATGCGGTTATCATCCCATAATACGATCAATTTTCGAAGAGCAAGATGCCCGGCAAGCGAGATAGCTTCCTGGCTGATGCCCTCCATCAAACAGCCGTCACCGGCGATGACATAGGTGTAATGATCGACCAGATCAGTGCCAAAACGCGCAGCCATCATCGCTTCGCCCAATGCAAAACCAACGGCATTTGCTATTCCCTGTCCGAGCGGCCCGGTGGTCGTTTCAATACCCGGTGCATGACCATATTCCGGATGGCCTGCCGTTATGCTGCCCAATTGGCGGAATTGCTTCAATTGTTCCAGCGACATTGCCTCATAGCCGGTTAAGTACAACAACGCATAGAGCAGCATGGAACCATGCCCTGCCGACAGGATAAAACGGTCACGATTCTGCCAGTCAGGAGCAGCCGGGTCGAATGAGAGGAAATCGCTGAACAGCACCGTCGCGACGTCGGCCATGCCCATTGGCATCCCGGGATGGCCGGAATTGGCTTGCTCAACCGCATCCATGGCCAGCACTCGAATAGCATGCGCCATATTGAGTCTCAGCGCATTGGTATCGCTGTCAGATGTCATTGCAATAGCGGAAGCGGAAGTCATGAAGCGGGTCTCTCCTATTAATAGTAAATCTATGCACTACATGGCGCGAGCGGCGAAAATTACTTGCCAGTACAGGGTGTCATCGACTATTCATTAACTATTAGTTTCACTGCCATGTATCACCATTACTTAACGCGATAGCATGGTTACACCAAAACCGGTGGCAGTTCCAATTGTTCTTTGCCAAGTGGGCACTGAAGGATGGAACGCTTGAGAGGCGGCTTTCACTATATGGCACTGATCGCATTGAAATCATCCGTGGAGACTGAAATGGATACCGAGGCTGCATTGCCCCCTGCCCTGTCAGAGCATATTAGCCGACTGCAAGAGGCCCTGAGCCGTATTGAGCGCGCCAGTGCTAACCATATCAATGATGGACAGCAGGAGTTGATGACCTTTGATGGGTCAGATGCTCACGCACCGCAGCTGCAGGATGAGGGCTTACTTCATGAGTTAGAAGATGCGCTGGCGAAAAACCGGCAACTCAAAGAAGAACTGGCTCAGGCACACGAAGAAATTGCCACCTTGCGTGAAATTCGCGTGCAATTGGCGGATCGGCTGGATGGCTGCATTGCCCATCTGGAATCGCTGCTGGTTGAAGAGGAGATGGCGTAATGGCATCGCTGAGTATTACCGTCAACAATCGTGACTACCACATCGCGTGTGACGATGGGCAGGAAGAACGACTCAACCGATTGGCCAGCTATATAGACGGCCGCCTGCGTGACATCAAAACCAGCATGGGTATTGTCAGTGATAATATGCTCCTGGTTCTGCTCAGCCTGATGCTGGCTGATGAAATGGAAGATCTGAAACGGCAGATGAGCCATACGGATAGTAATGCCATGAACGATAATGGCGATCATCATGCCGTTGCCGAAATCATTCGGACTATTGCCGATCAGGCCGAAGCGACGGCCAGGCGTCTTGAGGCGGCGTAAGCCAGCGCCGCAAAAAGGCTGGCTTCGATTCTATCCTGCGTTATAATAGAGGCAGGGTTCCTGCCCGGTTCGACATGATGTGCTCAAACCCCTGGGCCGATATCATCCATGCCAGGGAGCTGTCCCTGATCCGGTAATGTGCAACTGCGCCGGGTTATTACGGCGCCCACCTGTTGAGACAGGGCCGCATGTGGTTTGCGAGACACAGACGGCCAGGGCGGTGCCCTTTTGTTTTCTTCAGCCGTGATGACCGTGACGAAAGCCTCACTACGCCGCTTTTTCCTCAATAAACGCCAAGACTTGTCGCCGGACGAGCAATATGCGGCATCTCAATGCATCGCTGCTCAGCTTGTTCCTTTTCTAGAGCGCCTGCCCCCGAAGATGATTGGCGCTTATGTGCCGATGCGCGGTGAAGTTGATATATTATCACCTCTCTCGTCACTTAGATGGCCACTTTCCTTACCGGTGCTGAAGGCCAACGCTAGCCAGCTTCACTTTTTTGGCTGGCAGTCCGGGGAGCAGCTACAACCCAATTCCTACGGTGTCGAGGAGCCGGTTGATCGCTCTTCTGAATTGATGCCAACTCTTGTGCTCGTCCCTTTACTAGCCTACGATCATGATGGATATCGTCTGGGCTATGGTGGCGGGTGGTATGATCGCACCCTCGCCTACTGGCAGAGCATTCACCACCGAACCATCACCATGGGAATCGCCTATGATTGGCAGGCACGTGTTTCAGCGCTGCCGCATGAGGCGCATGACCAAGCGCTAGATGGTGTTATCACGCCAAGAGGCATTACCCTCTTTCGTTATTTATCAAACCACTATACTTAACCGACTCACAAGGATAGGAATAACCCTATGATTCGTCTTTTGATGCTGGGGGATATTGTTGGCCGCGCCGGGCGCGAAATGGTGCTGAAGAAGCTTCCAGAACTGCGCCGTGAGTGGAAACTCGATTGCATAATTGTCAATACGGATAATGCTTCCGGCGGCTTTGGCGTGACCAGTGAGCATTGCGCCGCGCTGCATGCCGCTGGCGCCGATGTGCTGGCCGGGGGTGACCATATTTGGGATCAGCGCGAAATGCTGGGCAAAATTGAGTCTATGCCGTATTTGCTGCGGCCACTCAATTTCCCCGATCATGTACCCGGCCGCGGCCAGACCCTCATCACCACAGCAAAAGGGGCAAACATCCTGATTGTTCACGCCCTCGGCCAGGTGTTTCTGAACGATTATCTCGATTCACCCTTCGCCGCTGTGGATGCCGCCCTTTATCCTTATAAGCTTGGGGCGACGGTGGATGCGATCATTGTCGACTTTCACGCCGAAGCAACGTCGGAGAAATGCGCCATGGGGCTGTATTGTGACGGGCGCGTCTCCGTCGTGGCGGGTAGCCACACGCATATCCCCACTGCCGACCAGCGCATTCTGCCAAAGGGAACCGCGTACATCACGGATATGGGTATGTGTGGTGATTATCAGTCTGTCATTGGGTTTGAAGAGGATGGGCCACTGCATATCTTTACCCATAAGCTGCGCAAAACCCGGATGACCCCGGCAAAGCGCGAGGCGACGCTCTGCGGGTTTTATGTGGAAATCGACGAAGGAACAGGGCTTGCCAGAAAAGCCGAGCCGGTTAGAATAGGCGGGCATCTGGAGGCTTCTACGCCTGTTTAATCTCATTGTTAACAAACATAGGTGACGCATTGCCATGGCAGGCCATTCCAAATTTAAAAATATTATGCATCGCAAAGGTCGGCAGGATGCAGCCAGAGGCAAAATGTTCAGCAAGCTGGCAAAAGAAATTATCGTTGCCGCCAAATCCGGCCAGCCAGACCCAGCCTTCAACCCGCGCCTGCGTGCCGCCATTGCCGCCGCAAAAGCGGAAAACATGCCGAAGGATAAAATTGATTACGCCATTAAAAAAGGGGCGGGTGAGATTGAGAGTGAAGCCTATGAGGAAATTCGCTATGAGGGCTATGGCCCAGGTGGCACGGCATTGATCGTCGAAGCAGTGACAGACAATAAAAATCGTACAGCCTCTAACGTGCGTTCAGCCTTTAACAAATATGGCGGTAATCTGGGGGAGACGGGCAGCGTCAATTTCATGTTCGACCATGTGGGGTACATTGAGTATCCAGCCGACGCAGCTGGGGAAGATGCGATGTTTGAAGCGGCACTGGAAGCCGGAGCCGATAATTGCGAGACGAATGATGATGCGCATGAGATCACCTGCGCGGCTGACGATCTCAGCACCGTGCGCGACGCGCTGGCTGAACAATTTGGCGATGCAAAGGCCGCCAAGCTCATCTGGCAGCCGCAAACGCCCGTAACCCTGGACGAAGAAAAAGCAGCATCGGTGTTTCGCCTGTTAGAGGCACTGGAAGAAGATGATGATGTGCAGGAGATTTATGGCAATTACGATATCGCCGATGAGATTGCTGAAAAACTGGCCAGCTGATGCTCGTCCTCGGCATTGACCCCGGGTTGCAACGCACTGGCTGGGGTATTATCAACAAGCAAGGCACCGCGCTGCGCTACATTGCCTCCGGCTTGATTCAACCCAATGCTAAAGCACCATTGCCAGAACGGCTGGCGGCACTGCATGACGGCATACAGCAGGTTACCTCTCAGTTTGGACCCGACTGTGCGGCAATTGAAGAGACATTCGTTAGTGTCAATGGCGCTTCTACCCTTAAATTAGGTCAGGCGCGTGGGGCTATTTTGCTCAGCCTGGCGATTAGCACCTTGCCGGTGAGTGAATATGCCGCCACGCTCGTCAAAAAAACTATTGTTGGTGTGGGACGTGCCGAAAAGCAACAGGTGGGGTTGATGGTCCGGCATTTGCTGCCGGGCTGTGACGTTACTCAAGCGGATGAAGCCGATGCGCTCGCCATTGCTATCTGCCATGCGGGGCATACGAACCTGCATCACCATATTACGGCACTTGCATAGCGCTGCTAGCGCAGTATGGTAGATCATTTACTTCATATGGAAATGTTATGATCGGCAAATTACGCGGCATGATTGACCTCATCGCTGACGACTATCTGCTCATAGATGTCGGCGGGGTGGGTTATGTCATCTATGCAACGCAGCGCAATCTGCGCCAGTTGCCTGCGGCTGGTGAGACTGTCACGCTGTGGATTGAGACACAGGTGCGCGAAGATGCGATCACTCTTTACGGGTTTACATCACAGCAGGAGCAAGCATGGTTCCGGCTGCTCATTACCGTGCAGGGGGTAGCTGCTAAAATGGCGCTTGCATTGCTCTCCAGCTTTACCCCACAGGAATTGGCAACCATCATTGCCGCGCAAGATAAAACGGCGCTTTGCCGGGCCAAGGGCGTTGGGCCAAAACTGGCCGCACGTATTTTGACTGAGTTGAAAGACAAGGCTCCCGGCATTGCCCTGTCGCAGCATGTGTCCTCACAGCTCGTCGCACCATCGCAACAAACGACTGCCCCGGCCAATGATGATAAAGGGGCATCCATTGCTCCGACTGATGCATCACCCGACCTGCTGCAGGATGCCGTCTCGGCCCTGGTTCATCTGGGTTATGGCCAGTCCGAGGCCTTTACCACCGTGGCTAGCCTGCAGCGCAGCCTGCCGGAGGATGCCACCGTTGAGACGGTCATTCCACTGGCCCTGAAACAGTTGAGTGCGGGGTAAGGGATGAACAGCACGATGCCTACCGATGCCGCGCCGCAAATGCGCGGAGAGCGGTTAGCGGAAGATGGGGGAGAGACAACCTTACGCCCGCTTTCGCTTGATGATTTTACCGGTCAGCGAGAAGTATGCGACAGCCTGGCGATTTTTGTCGGCGCGGCACGCAAGCGCAGTGAGGCGCTTGATCATGTGTTATTTCATGGCCCTCCGGGCCTTGGCAAAACAACCTTAGCGCAGATTGTGGCGCGTGAACTTGGGGTGCAATTTTATGCCACCTCTGGGCCAATTCTTACCAAGGCCGGAGATCTTGCCGCCTTGCTGACCAATCTCGGCCCGGGCGATGTGCTGTTTATTGACGAAATTCACCGTTTGAATCCATCAGTAGAGGAAATTCTCTACCCGGCGATGGAGGATTACAAGCTCGATTTAATGATCGGCGAAGGCCCGGCAGCACGATCCGTGCGGATCGACCTGCCGCGCTTTACCCTGACCGGTGCGACTACAAGGTTGGGCCTGATCTCCAATCCGCTGCGGGACCGGTTTGGCATCCCACTGCGGCTACGCTTCTATAGCGTTGATGAGCTACAGGTCGTGATTGAGCGCGGAGCCACGTTGCTGGATATGCGACTCAGCCCGGAAGGGTCACTGGAAATCGCCCGCCGCTCGCGTGGTACGCCGCGCATTGCGATGCGTCTGCTGCGCCGGGTGCGCGATGTCGCGGATATGGAACAGGCCGAGATTATCGATGCCGGAGTGGCTGACCGTGCATTGCAGCGCCTGGAAGTGGATGGCAGAGGATTAGATAGTGCTGACCGACGCTATATGGGGATTATGGCAGAGTTTTATCATGGTGGCCCGGTTGGAGTGGAAACACTGGCTGCCGCCTTATCAGAACAACGCGATGCGATTGAAGAGACGATTGAGCCTTACCTCATGCAGCTTGGGTTTATTCAACGCACCCCGCGAGGACGATTGCTTACCCGACGTGGTTACGAGCATTTAGGCCTGGAACCACCGGCGCATGAACAGCCAAAAGAGACATCCTTATTTGATGCTGTATAGATAGGCTCTTCTCACTTGGCATTCGCCTATTGGTCGCTATACTTAACCTATGATAGTTATTGGAGAGTTCTATGCGCCGTGCCTCAGCCCTATTCATGATTCCCGCCCTCTTTCTATTAGGGGCTTGCGCCAAGCAAATCTCTCCCAACACCTATACCAATCAGCATGTTGGCGAGGCATCGGAGACTTTTGCCGGTACGATTGCCAGTGTACGGCAGGTGATGGTGCAGGGCTCTGATGAATTGAGAGATAATAATACAGGCGTTCTGGCCGGTGGCGTGCTTGGGGGTATTGGTGGCAGTACGCTGGGTAAAGGCAAAGGGAACTATGCCATGACTGCTCTTGGTGCCGTGGCCGGCGCTGCCGCAGGAGCCTATGCCGAGCAAGAGCTTAGTAAACAAAATGCACTGGAATATATTGTTCAGCTAGATAACGGCCAGTTGCTCACTGTGGTACAAGGGCTGGAACCGTCCTTTACGCCAGGGCAGCGCGTGTTTGTCATTAAAGGCCAGCGCGGTCGCTCGCGCATTATTCCGAATTATGCGCCGCCCGCTCCCTGATACAGCGCAACGATCACGCCGATCAGCCCACCGAACACGCCGCCCCAGACCACAAGCCAGCCTAAATGACGGCGTATCATGTGCTGCACGATCTGCTTGACCTGCTCCGGACTCAATTCGTCCAACCGCGTATCAATGATGGTTGTCACTTTCTGCGTCAGCGTGTCAATGAGCGTATGACCGTCATCAGTACCGCTATGCTGGGCGGCTAAGTCTTTCACAATGCTTTGTAGCTTTTCTTTGACCGGTTCGCGTAGTGGCTCCAGTGCACCTGCACCACCTACCAAACTAAGCATACTCCCCAACGATGACTGCGTAATCGCATCGACCAGCCCATCGAATAGCTGATCATAATTCACCTTATCGCACAATTGTTCCGGTGAAAGGCTGGCCATCTCATGAATGAAAAAACGCTCAATATGTTCTCTGTTAAAAAACTCACGGATGATGAGCTGGCGAATCGCCGTCTTAAATTCCTCGAAACGATTGGGAATAATACCGGAACCATAGAGCAGCGGCACACGCTCGAAGAGCATATGTACGGCCAGCCAGTTGGTGAGTGCACCGGACAGAGCGAACGCCCCGGCGGTGAAGCATAATGCCTGATACGGATGAGGTAGCATCCCCAGCAACAACACGCAAAGCGCTATCAGATTCGTGATCAGGCTTTTATACATGCATGACTCCATTTCCTGTCGATGACACAGCGTTTAGATAAGACGGCATGCTCCCGAGCACAACCGCCTGCGCGTTTTTTTGGCGGCTCATGCGCCGAATACCTGTTATCGGATTCCGAAATTCTGTTTTATTTTAGTATTGCGCCGCAACATTGGCTCTATTTGCCAGCTATTCATCGCGTGATATGCCTAAATTTGAAGCAGTTAGCCCTCAACAATTTAATTATTGTTAATTATTTTCTTGTACAAAACCTTATTGCGGCGCGCAAAAACAATAACGGCATAATTACTTTCAATCGCGTCTAATTAACTGAATAAAAAAGAAAAAACGCACCGATTTAAAGAAAATGTAACATGCGCACCCTATACTGGATAATGGTTAATTATAATTAGGCAAAGATGGCTTTGAACACGCCAGATGATAAAACACAGACGGACGCTGTGGCGATCCGCCAGGATGCAGCGAGCGCGTCCAGCCCAACCCGCCCGGAACCCGGCCCGGCGGAGCGTTTGCTTATGCGCGCTAAACCTGCGCTCCATGCGCTGGGGTTTGACAAGCCTATTGAAGAATTGCCTGTCTGGAAGCAGTGGATTGTTCGGCCACTTCCCGTCTTTGCTATTGGCGCACCCTTATATGCGAGCATGCATTATCTTTGGACCAAATTATTGCCGAAGAACCATGGTGATAAGGTGCCGGAAGAGATTGCTAACCTACCGGAAGACGATATCAAGCGTAAAAAATATCCCTTTGTTGATGATCGCTTTGAAGCAGGTGAATTTATCACACAGGATATGTTGGATGCCTTTGGCCATCTCTATGAAGGACGGCTAAAACAGCCCGATATCCAAAAGGGCAAGCCGATTCCGCCAGGATTGGCCGGCAAGCCAAAATTTCCGGAACTGCATGAACGCTTTGTTCAAGGAGAAAAAGTCGATCAGGCCACGCTGATTCTGGCAAAGGCCATGGCCCATGATATTCGGCATATGTATATCAGCAAAAATCGTGAAGGTTATTGCAATATTTCCCCCTTATTGCGTGATTATATTCATGCCCGCCTGCCGGAGTTGACCGATGCTGACCGGGCGGCTTTCGAGCAATCCCATCTCACACTGAATATGATTCGCCTGATGCAACCGCTGGCCGATAAGCTGGAGGCATTAGACATAGGATATACCGTCCCGGATTTTATGGTTGGGCAGTATAAAACACCGGAAGCACATCAAAGTTACATCAAAGGCGAGCCAGTGGCCGCACCACTTGTTCATGCGCTGCCTGACTCTGCTGTCGGCAAAACCATTGGGGCGCTGAACAAAGCCGGGCTGGGCCTCATTGATCAGGCCACGCAAAGCAAATATGATATTAATGGCCCATGGATTGCTGCCGCCTTTCTCATGGCCAGTCGTTTCTCCATGCTGCGCCTTGCTAAAGCGGGACGCGATCTTTATGATCAGACCGTCACGGCAGGAGAAGAACATTCAGCTATACTCAAAACCGTGACGAAAGAGGATGGCACAACTGAGAAAGTGACGCGCACTCCGGCAGATGCCGCAGAAGATTGGGGGCACTTACTGGCCGGGCCATTTGCCGCCGTTTTTCTAGTTATTCCTGCTTATTCTTTTGTCAAACATTATTGGGGTCAATCGGTCGAGAGCGGCGGCAACACGTTAGCCGCCATTTTAGGCATCGATGAATCCTTTGATTTTATGCATGATAAACGCTGGGGAGTTGATAGTCGCTATATCTTCCCGGCCATTCAGATTGCCGGAGCCTTTACCGCCTTTAATATCGGCGCCGATATGTATTTGGACTCCAAAGCGACCGGCTGGTGGCCTACCAAACAACAGCAGAAATCCATGCAGCAGTTTGGTGAATATATCCAGGAAGCCGAAACCTACCTTGCACAAAAGAAAAAGGAAGGCGCGAGCCAACAGGAATTGCGCGATATTTTCTCACATCATTATGCAAGCAAAATACTCTCCTTCGTCAAGGAAGATATCGCCGTTGTCGCTCCTGCTACCTTAATGCTCACAGGTGGACATTATGCCATGTCTCGCAGTCAGCAACGTGTAGAAATTAAGAAAGAAATCCGCGCACGAGAAGCCGAAGGCGGCGAGCTTGGCAAGCAGTTGGCGGATCAATTGCGTGCCCAGGAAGAACATAACCTCAAAATACGCGGGCCATTTGACTGGCTAACCGTGCGTTATGGCGATCTTCAGCGCGGTGTTGCCAAAGGGCTGCAAACACTCGTCAGCCCGGTGGTTAAATTGTCGGATGGTGTATCGCAATTTGTGGTGCGTATTGGCTTTGCCTACGGGTTCTATGCTTCCGCCAAGCAGATTGGCAAACCGGCCTACAAAACAATTGAAACCGAAAAGGCGATGATTCAGCATTATGTGGAAAATGTCGATCTGCTGGAGCGGGATTATCGTGCGCTCGCCGTCGAGAGCTTTGACAAGGCCTATAGCTATCTGGTCGCGCAAATAGATGCAGTGCACGGCGATGCCGATCAGCTGGAGATTGACCCTGCCAAGCTCGTGCTGGCGCGTGACCGCCGCTTTGACGGGCTAAAATATCTGCATGCGGGCGATACCAATCTGATCGAAAATGCACTCAATGACCGCCAGTGCAACCGCTATGACCCGGAAGCGACTCAGCAGTTATTCGGTCGGATTGATCGTGAAATCGCCGATCATTACCAGGCAAAACTGGAGGCTCATATCGACGCGCATCATTCTGCTCACGCCGAGCAGTTGAAGACGATCACGGCCCCCTTATTTGACGAGTATGTGATCGGCCAACGCTTCAGCCCCGAACCGGAAGGCGTTATCCGCGTGACCCGCGATTTTATGCGGCGCTTCGCCGGCAGCCAGGCCGTACACCACCACCGAGCGCAGGATGCCTTTGCCTCCGTGCAGGCAGTGATTGCGAGTACGGAGCAACAGCGCCAGGAAATCACCAGCCAGTCGCACAGCGCTTAAGCGCCCCCTATTATCCTTTTGAATTTTTTTCTCAATCTTCTATAAGAGCGGAAGAATAAATATATCCGTTTCAGGAGAGTTATATGAAACAGTTTCGTACCCTATTATGGATGGGCTTTGCGTCAACCGCACTGGTATCGCTGCCTGCCCATGCAACGCAAGAAGGATTTTATGGCAGCCTGGGCGGTGGATTCAGCCTGCTGCATGACAGTGATATTGACGGCGTCGGCACCAGTTTTGATACCGAATTTGATGAAGGCGCTGCCCTGCTGGGTGCAATTGGTTATAAATATGGCAATGGTATACGCACTGAACTGGAGTTCGGCTATCGCAATAACAATATCGAACAGATTAATAGCATTAATGCTGCCAGCGATGATGTGCATGCCTGGACGGTGATGCTCAACGGCTTGTATGATTTCCATACTGGCTCCGACTGGACCCCTTACCTGGGAGCGGGTGCCGGGGTTGCCTTTGTCAATTTTGATAATGCGGGCCCATTCGGCCCGGCTACCATCAACGATGATGACGCTGCTCTGGCAGCCCAGGCCATCGCAGGCGTTGATTATCAATTCGATGATGAGTGGAGCCTGTTTGCACAATATAATTATTTGCATAGCTTCGGCCTGGAAGTCGAAGGCGATAACGGTGTAAGCTATGATGCCGATTATGAAAACAGCACCTTCATCCTCGGGTTGCGCTTTAGTTTCGGCGCGCCGGAACCTGTGGTGGAGGCCCCGGCCCGCGCCAGTACACCTGCACCGGTGCAACGCGTGGTCGCTGAGCCGGAATATGAAATGAAATCGCGCTCCCATCTGGTATTTTTTGACTGGGATCGTGCCGATATACGCTCCGATGCCGGTGATGTGATTACCCAGGCGGCAAAAAGCGCGCTGCGCGGCAAGGCGGTGAGACTGGAAGTTACCGGCCACGCGGACCGCTCTGGCTCTGATGCTTATAATATGGGGCTTTCCAAGCGTCGCGCTCAGGCAGTGAAGCGCCAATTAACACAACTTGGTATTGATGCGTCGGATATTGTTATCTATGCGAAAGGTGAACGTGACCCGCTGGTGCAAACCAAAGATGGCGTGCGTGAGCCCCAGAACCGCCGTGTTGAAATCGTCTATGCCGTGCCTGTCGAAAAATAATAGTGGCAGCATAGAATAATATGCGTAAAGGCGTCTCCTCGACAGGAGACGCCTTTTTTATGTCGTATGCCAGGATCGTTTTAGCGCAATGTGTAATATTGGTCGCAGCGCTCGATGCCATGCGCGTCGGCAAATTGATAATCCGTGGTGTAGCTCGCATATTCCCAGGGCAATTGCTCTAACACATCATGAAAGATCATCGCTGCTTTCTGACAGAATTCTATCTCGGAACGCTCTAAACTGCGGTTGGATGCCTGATTGGCCAGACGGGTAATAAATGCATTGAGTTCACCTTCGCCCTCGTCGCCATAGGTGCGCATAAAATAGCCACGCAGGGCGTCTCCATGGTCTTTCAACACATGGTGAAAGCGCTGGACAAAATCATTATATTGCTCGCGGTTGCCGCAGCTAAGCGCAGCAACCATTAATTCTGTCTGCAATACACGTGAATTGAGGGCCGCACTCTCTTCCGGCAAGGCGCAAGAGGCCTGTGCACTCCCGGCGCACAACATCCCTCCGATGCACAAACTCAGCATAAGGCGCATGGCATGTCTCTTCCTGTTATTGATTCTTTATTTTTTACTTCTACGGATCGTGATCCGAATTCTTTACGGTATAAGGACAGCCTTAACACCTGCTTAATCTTCGCTTGCTTTTAGCATAAAATCATCATAGCCGAAACGAACAAATGGTGTGTCGGTTTCTAGGCTCTGTTGAGATGTTTTTGCCCTTACTCTCATGCCTCATGCCGCGTCCTTTCAGCTTACACAGGTCTGCGATGCTCAATTTACGACATGTCCCTCTGATGCGCTCTGCGCTCTTATTACTGCCTGCACTGATTCCTTCCTGGCGGTTTTTTGATGAGATCGCTCCCTCGCCGCGTATTGATTATCGCTATCTGGATGCATCACACGAAGTGGCCAGTGACTGGCATCCCTTTCAGCCCCCTCCCGACCATCTTTCCTTGAGTGATATGTTTGTACGACTCTTTTGGAACCCGCAGCGCAATGTCTCACTATATATGATTAGCTGTGCAGAGCGGGTGATACAGCAAGACAGCACACATGCCA
>CAYSXY010000038.1:7144-20145 GCA_964435165.1 uncultured Rickettsiales bacterium | reverse complement strand
CGGCTAAGGTGGCTGTTGGCAATGATTTTTTAACGATTGAGGTGATTTATTTTTGCACGGCACGATCTAGCTAAAAAACCAATAGCCGATGAGGATGGCGGTGACGATGCCGGTGAGGTCGGCAATGAGGCCGCAGGTGATGGCGTGGCGCACCCGAGTGATGCCAACGGCCCCGAAATAGACGGCGAGGACGTAAAAGGTGGTTTCCGTACTGCCTTGCATGATGGCTGCAAGCTTGCCAGCAAAGCTATCGACTCCGTGATATTCAAAGGTCTCCAACATGAGGGCGCGGCTGCCGGAGCCGCTGAAGGGTTTCATCAGGCCGGTGGGCAGGGCATCGGTGAAGGCGGTGTCCAGCCCAAGGGCGGCGACACCCCAGCTGAGCAGGGTAATAAGTCCGTCTAATGCGCCGGAGGCTCGTAGTACACCGATGGCGACGAGCATAGCAACAAGATAGGGTATCAGGCGCACGGCTAGCTCAAATCCGCCTTTGGCGCCTTCAATAAAACATTCATAGACCGGGACTTTTTTGACCCATCCGGCCAGCAGAAAGGCGATGATGATGCCAAAGAGCAGGAGGTTGCCCATGAGCATGGAGCGCTCTGTCTGCAAAGCAGGTGTAAGCCCGGCGAAATAAAGTGCCAAGCTGGAGATAAGCAGGGCAAAGCCGCCAAGATAGGCCAGTATGACCGGATTGAGCAGGGGGAGGCGCTGGATAGCGGCGACGCTGAGTAACCCGGCAAGCGTGGAGGCGGAGGTGGCAAACAGGATGGGGATAAAGACATCGGTAGGGTGGGCAGCGCCCATTTGTGCGCGGTACATAAATATGGTGACGGGCAGGAGTGTTACCGAGGAGGTGTTAAGGACAAGGAACAGAATCTGCGCGTTGGTGGCCGTGGCAGGGGTGGTGTTGAGGCGCTGCAAATCTTCCATCGCTTTGATGCCGGATGGGGTGGCGGCATTATCCAGCCCCAGCATGTTGGCGGCGATGTTCATGGTCATGCTGCCATGGGCCATGTGGCCCTTAGGCACATCAGGCATCAGGCGGCAAAAGAACGGGCTGAGTCCGCGCGCCAGCCAGCCGATGATACCTGCTTGTTCGGCAACGCGCAGCAGGCCCATCCAGAAACAGAGGAGCCCGGTCAGGCCTAAGGCTATTTCAAAACCTAATGTTGCCTTGGCAAATAATTCTTCCACTAAGCGGTTGAAGATGGCGCTATCTCCCAGCCACAGCCAGTGGTAAAGCCCACTTAGGCAGGCGATAAGAAAAAAGGCAAGCCAGAGGTGATTGAGCATGGATGATGATTGGTGATAGTGTGTCTAGGTATAAGTAATTCGTGTAGCATAAAAATGGGCAGGATGGCATGACGGAATTGTCGCTCACCATTGAAGCAGGGCAGGCCTTTGGTTCGGGAGAGCACCCAACTACGCAAGGCATGTTGCAGATGATGCAGCAGGTGAGTGGAGAGGGAGCAGCACCACGATCGGTACTGGATGTTGGTTGTGGCTCTGGTGTGTTGACGGTACTTGCCGCCATGCTGTGGCCGGAGGCCCGGTTGGTGGCGACAGACATTAATCCTTCCGCACCGGCGCAGGTGAAGCGGAACCTATTGTTAAATGATGTAGATGCCTCGCACGTGGCTGTATTTCAGGCGGATATGGTGCGGCATCCAGCGATTGAACAATATGCACCCTATGATTTGATTGTGAGTAATATCCTGTCGCAGCCATTGTTTGAACTAGCAGCAGATATCGTGCCGCTGCTCAATGATGGCGGGCGGATCATGCTTGGCGGCATTCTCGTCTGGCGTGAGGCGCAACTCTGTGAGGCTTATCGCGCGGCGGGCTGCGATATTGAATCGGTTTCGGCACAGGGTCAATGGCGGACGATTTTAGTGAAGCATTAAGCATGGTTGCAGTAATTTGCGCATACACATGTATAGGGTGAAATAATGCAGCCGTCCGGACAGTTATTATTAGTAGAAGATAACCCGTTGAATGCCGAGGTATTTCAACGCACGCTTGCGCAGGTGCCAGGTAATTTATTTGAGATTGATCTGGCGGAAGATTTACGCACCGCAACAGAATATGTGGAGACAAAGCACTATGACATGATTGTGCTGGATCTTGGATTGCCGGATGCTGAAGGCTTGTCTGGCCTGCATGTGATGCGGCATCACCAGCCTGATACCGCATTGGTGGTGCTGACGGGTTCAGATGAAGATGAACTGGCGATGAATGCGCTGAAAAATGGGGCGCAGGACTATTTGATTAAAGGGCAGGATAGTCCCGCTAGCTTGTATCGTGCCTTGTTGTTTTCGTTAGAACGAAAAAAGGCAGAGAATAAAGCGCGTGAGCTTGCAGTGATTGTGGAGCAGCAGCGGCGACTCAATGAACTTCAGGAGCGATTTATTGAACTGATGAGCCATGAGTTTCGAACGCCGATGGCTATTCTCAGTGCTCAGTATGATGTGTTAAAGCAACTGGGTCATGATGTCACAGTGGATGCGCTCCATCAAAGTGCGGAGAAAATGCATGCTGCCTGCGGCCGGGTGCTGGAGCTGATAGAAAATATTGTGCATCTGACAGAAGTTGAGGAAGGCTATGATGCGTCGGCTAAAGAGCCGGTAGCCCTCAATGCCATGGTGCAAGATATTGTTGAACTCTATCGCTCAGTGAATCACACACGCCGTTTTGAAATAGATATGGAAGCGGTAACGGTGATGGCAGATGCGGCGCAGTTAAACATCGCGCTACAGAATATTATTAATAATGCCGTGAAATATTCGCAGCCCGATAGGCCGATTCGATTATCCGTCAAACAGCAGGAATCACAGGCAGTGTTTTGCTGTGCTGATCAGGGCATTGGCATCAAACCAACAGAATTGCCACATGTGTGTGAGCGTTTTTTTCGTTCCGCCAGCCCGTCTGGCCCGGCAGGTGTTGGGCTGGGGCTTTATTTGGCTAATGCCGTTGCAACTCAGCATGAGGGGCATTTGTCGATTGAGAGTGAGTTTGGTAAAGGAACGGTGGTGCAGTTATTATTGCCGCTCAAGGAGACTATGTAGCTCTGGCAATGCTTAAGCAGCCAGCTCGCGTTTGATGCTGGCGGGGAAGGTCAGGCGTATAGCCACGCAGCGACCCCGGTGAGTATGGGTGTGCATATCACCTCCCAAGAGTTGCATCACGCTATGAATAAAGAAATGATCGACGGTGTTGGAAGCCTTATAATCAGTCACACTATCTTTCAGTAATCTATCGGTGACGCGCGTCTCTGGCGCTGAAGGGGTGTGATAATCGGTGATGGTAATATGAACCTGATCCGTATCATCATGCATGGTAATCAGGCATTCCTGGCAATGCGCCAATATTTCATTAATACTGATCATCATCGCCTGGTTTGTATATGTTTGAAGTATAGGAATCGTGCAGTGTGGGGCATTGTTCTTGATATGCAGCTTTTCGGCTTTATCAGGATAGATATTTTGATGATCGACAATCACTTCCTGTTCAGCGCGGTAAGGCTGACAGTGATGGTTGCTTCTTCCTGCTTCTGGCTGGTTAATATCAACGTATCCAGCACCGTGTTTAACAGTTGCAATTGTTGGAATCCGGCATTGTGAATTTCTTGTATCAAATCTTGATGTTTAGCGCGCGATTTTGCCTCGCCAGTGTTGTTTTTGAGTACTTCGCTGAAGCCGAGGATGGCATTGAGTGGTGTGCGCAGATCGTGGGTGAGGACGCGAAGCAAATAATGGCGAAACCCGTCGAGTGAGGCATATTGCAGTCGCTTAATGCGATGTGCTTTGTTCTGAATCGCCTCAATACTGCTGAGCAGCATATCCATATCTACTGGTTTGACCATGTAATCATCACAGCCAAGTTCACGGCCACGAAGCATATGCTGTTGCATGCCCATCGCGGTGAGGAAGATGAAGGGTATATCTGCCAGTTCCGGGTGATACATGCGTAGTTCATTACGCAGATCAAAGCCGGACATCTCTGGCATATTGACATCGCAGATAATGATATCGACCGATTCCTGGAGCAGTATATGAAGCCCTTCGCGGCCATTGGTGGCGGTGAGTACGTCAAAACCCTTCAACGACAGATATTGCTTAAAAACATCAAGCAAATCTGTCTCATCATCAATGCACAAGATAGTCGTCATATTCGATTAAAACCATGGCGATGCAATTATCAAAGGAATAATGCTACGAAGCGCAAGTTAATTGCTCGTTAAAGTTGTATTTTATTCTGTTATATTACCTAAGATGGAGTCAGATGCCTGCGTAGCGGCCAAAAAGGCTGACTCAATATCGTCGCCTATGAGCCAATCGCCGGTGCAGGCAAGCTGGTGGTTTGCATCAACGGCATTGGACGGTTGAATAGGAGTATGATTGGCACGTGCATAGCGCCAGCGATGAGTGGCAATATGGGTGAAGGCGGATGATTGGAGACCTGTGAGGCGGCATAATTCGTCAACCAGCACTATTTGCATGGCAGGGATATCCTCATCGATATGCGCTTCCGCCCAGTGGCTGGTGCTATGCGCAAGAATAGAGGTGGGGTGGAGTGCTCGGCCCGGCTTACTGCTGTTGACAATGATGCGCTGGAGCGGAGAGTTCTCAATTTCTGCCAGTTGCCAGGAGAAAGGAAGTGGCGTATCCAGCCCGATCATGAGGCTGTAGCAGCCGGTCATTTGCACCTCTTTCAGCATGTCGTGGTCTGAAAAAGCAGGTGGCATGAGTGTGTGGCATTGCGGGGCCGGGGCGGTGCAGAGCACCCAGTCATACGGGCCATGGCGATGCCCTTCTTTGTCAGTGAGTGACCATGGGTAAGATGTGCCAGTGAGTGGTGCTATTTCTGTCTGAAGCCGAATATCCAATGGTTCTGCCAGTGTTTTGCACCATTGGTTCATGCGGGGGCTGGCGACAAGATAGGGCTCCGCCGGCGGTTGAGGTTTTGCTTGCCCGGCTGCATTGAAGACGACTCTCTCAGGTTGCCAGGGTGTGATGAGGCCAGTCTCTCGATACGGTTGCAAAAAATTGCGAAACGCATTGCTGGTGGCGGTGAAGTAAGGCGCGCCGTGATCGAAAAAATACTCTCCTGCATAGCGGGTGGACATGCGCCCACTGACGCCGCGTGATTTTTCGAACAGAGTAACGGTGGCATGTTTACGCAATTGATGCGCGGCGATGAGGCCGGACAGTCCGGCACCGATGAGGGCGATGGTGGGTTTAGATTGCGTCATGAGGTTGCCGTTTGCTTGCGACGGCGGCAGCGCTCAGAGCAGTAGATCACCTCATCCCAGCAATGCTGCCATTTTTTGCGCCAGGTGAATGAGCGATTGCACACAGGGCAGATTTTGCTTGGTAGATCAGATTTGCGTTTGGTTGGCATGCGTGCTGTTGGCTTATGGCGTTGAGGTGACAGGGGCCTGGCTCGGTGGGTTGCCCTCTGCCGCATTTTGGTTGCTTATTTCCTGCTGGCGCATGGGCATGGCGTCAATCTCCTCGAACAGAGTCGTGAGTGGTGGAATGATGTCATAGCGTTGCTTGATCTCGCCATCTTTACCGATGAGCAGGGCAGCGGTGGCATCAGGGTCGATGTTGTAAAAATCATAAAAACGGCGCGCGGGCAGATGTGGGCGAATGGCGCCGTCGATGGCGACATGGGTATCGTGAATGATGTGCCAGATGACCATATCGCGTTCATTGGTATCGGTAATGGAATCTGAGACCTCCCCGTTAAAACGCTGTAATTCTTGAGAATCTGGCGATGATGCGAACAGTAGCACGGGCCGTTGTTGCCAGAGATAAGCCTCCATCAGTTGGTTCACCGGCTGGTCTTTACTTTCCAGAATGAAAGGCAGTGGAAGCAGAAAAAGCACGATGAGGATGAGATAGGGTTTCATGCAGTGAGTCCTCGGGTTGAGGTGAGACCGATCCAGGCCAGCCAGAGCCAGCCGAGCATCAGGGTGATGCCGCCAAGAGGGGCGAGGCGCACGGCACCAGTGAGGCTGGTGAGCGATGAGAGATAAATGCTGCCGCAAAAAATGGCCAGCCCAACGAGCAGAATGGTCGTGCCGATAGTCAGGCGCGAGATTAAGTGATCGGTCAGAGGGGTGAGGAGGAGCAGACCGATGCAGGTGATGAGAATGGCATGGAGTTGCTGGTAGCGCAGGCCGGTTTCAACTGCGGCAAATGATTTGGCGGTGAGCGTGTGTTTGAGGCCATGCTCAGCATAGGCGCCGAAGGCGATGCCGGAAAAGCCGAGAAGTGCGCCGAAGGTAAGAGGAAGATTCATGGGAATGTGTAGTACATGAGAATCATTACAGACTTTGCTGTGCTATCACGAAATGGTGATGCTCACAATGCGGATGACTATAATGTGACGCACCTCCCATGGGAAGGTGCGCCATGAGGACTCTACAGACCGATTCGGATGATGACTTCCGATAAAAACAGAAGCCCCGTTTGTGCTGCTCCGAGCCAAAGAACAGCTAGCTGAATTTTTGAGTCAGTAGCGTTACTTATAAGCCACAGAACTCCGGTTGCAGATCCAACCATAAGCGTTACGAAGTAAACGCCTATGATGTAGAGCTGCATGAAGGTTGGCTCCAGAGTTGGATCGGGTTCCGAGATTGCTGCCCCGACAAACAACAAGGCAAGGAGCGTGATTTGCGCCCATGCCACATGGTATGGTGCGTTGCTCCACCGATTTAAAATGCCCAGGATCGAGCCAATCCCTATTAGCCCCCACAGTGCGTAGGTGGCGAGTTCCACTACAAGGTCCATAATGGTCCTCTCTTGGAGAGTTTATCTCTCCACTCAATGAACAAGGTGCCTGCTGTCTCACGACGCGGTCCAGGATTTCCATCAGAAAATCCAGTAAAACAGCAATATTGTAGGGTATTGAGATGACGATTTCATGACAGGCATGTTATAGAGCCGGTGTTAATGCGTGAGAGGTATGGATGGGGCATTCGCCGTTACAGTTCAGTTTAGAAGAGGTGTCGCTCACCATGGGCGGCAAGCCGCTCTTTGATGAGTTGACGCTGCATATTAATGATGCTGATAAAATTTGCCTGGTCGGGCGTAATGGGGCTGGCAAAACGACCTTGATGCGTCTTATTACCGGCAGTCTGGAGCCGGATAGCGGCAAGCGCTTTGTGTTGCCGGGGCTGCGCGTGGGCTATTTGGCGCAGCAGGTGGAGGCAGACCCGGCCATGACGGTGCATGATTTTGTGATGCAGGGCCTGGAGGCAGAAGGCGAGGATGGGGTGGAGCATAAGGCCTATCTTGCCGAGATGATGATGGAGCCGCTGACCTTGAACCCCGATGCAACTATTGGGACGCTCTCCGGCGGGCAAATGCGGCGGGCGGCGCTGGCGCGGGCATTGGTGGAAGAACCGGATTTGTTGCTGCTCGATGAGCCAACCAACCATTTGGACCTGCATGCCATTGAATGGCTGGAGGGGTATTTGTCGGCCTATCGCGGGGCACTGCTTTGTGTCAGTCATGACCGGGCTTTTTTGACGAATGTATCACGCAAGTTATTCTGGCTCGATCAGGGCCGGGTGCGGGTTTGTCCGGGAGGGTATGGCCGGTTTGAAGAATGGTCAGAGCAGTTGATTGAGCAAGAAGCGCGTGAATTGCACAATATGCACAAAAAGATGGAGGCAGAGGGCCAGTGGCTGCATGGAGGCATTTCAGCCCGGCGCAAACGCAATGTGCGGCGGTTGCGTGAATTGCATCGACTACGTGAGACGCTGCGGGCTGGTAAGGCCGCGCATCGCGCGCGGCTCAGTAAAGTGTCTCTTGACCCGTTGGAGCCAGCCAAGGCCAGCCGCCGGGTAGTGGAGTTTCATAAAGTCAGCAAGGCATTTGAGCGGGATGGGCAGGCCTTGCCCATTTTGCGCAATTTCAGCTATCGGGTGATGAAGGGAGACCGCATTGGGGTGCTGGGTAAGAATGGTACCGGCAAGTCAACATTTCTCAAGCTGCTGATCGGTGAGCTGGGGCCGGATCAAGGGACGATTAAACGCGCGAAAACGCTGGAAGTGAGTTATTGTGACCAATCGCGGGCGATGCTGAATCCCGACAAAAGCCTGTGGGAGACCTTATGCCCGGATGGCGGCGATTATGTGATGCTGGGCACGGAAGAAAAGCCGAAGCCACGCCATGTCTGTGGTTATTTAAAGGATTTTTTATTCGATCCTAAAATTGCCAGAGACAAGGTGCGTACCTTGTCAGGTGGACAGCAGAACCGCCTGATGCTGGCAAAGGTGTTGGCTCAGCCCGGTAATTTATTGATTCTTGATGAGCCGACGAATGATCTGGACATGGATACGCTCGATATGCTGCAGGAAATTGTGAGCGATTACAGCGGCACGCTGATTATTGTCAGTCATGATCGGGATTTTTTGGATCGCACGGTGACACAGGTGCTGGCCTTTGAGGGCGAAGGCGAGGTGGAGCAGGTGATTGGTGGGTACAGTGATTATCTGGCGGCGAAATCGGGTGGTGTGTTGACGCAGAAGCAGGCAATGGATGGTCGTGAAGAAGATAGCCCTAGACTGAACAGCTCAAAGCAGAAGGTGAAGCCGAAAGCTCAATCGAGCAAGCCAAAACTGACCTTCAAGCTCAAGCATGAGTTGGAACAACTACCGAAAGCCATCGAGGCATTGGAACGGGAAATTAGCGAGCTTCAGGCTCAATTGGCCGACGCGGAATTGTTCACCCGTGACCCGGAGGCATTTGACCATGCGACCAGGCGCGTGGGCGAGGCCGAAGCCGAGTTGGAGGCGACTGAGATGCGATGGTTGGAGTTGAGTGAGATGGCGGAATAAATATGTGATTCATAGATTGTATGGTGGTCAAATACCTTCTACGTTGATTGAATGACTCGGGCCCATCATTCGTAAAATTGCATTACATAGTTAATAAGGGCGTACATAGGGGGAATAATGTTTGAGACGGTACGTTCATTATATGACGTATTAGATTATCGAAATGCTTTAGGTATTCTTGAATCTTGTTGTGCGAGTGAATTTGAGGAGCTTTGTAAGGCTTTTCAGGCCATTAGAATTAACAAAGACGATTTGATCTCTGGTGGTGGTAATGAATCCAATATTCCTAAGAAGTTTTCTGCGCTGCTGCGTCCTTTAGGTTGGCGTGAAACAAAAATTTCAGGTGATTTGCTTGTTAAACTTGAATCTAAGCAGGCTCAGGGAAAAGGGGTTGAGGTAGCTGAAATAAGCATTTCTGATTTTCTCAGTGGCCATAAAATTGATTATGTTAAATCACGTGTTGCTTTTGATCTTGAGTGGAACAGTAAAGACCAAACATTCGACCGTGATTTATATGCGTTTGGGGCATTTTATCAGGCAAATATTATTGATGCCGCTGTTATTGTTACCCGAAGCGCGACGTTAAACCCGCTATTCGATTCTTTAGGTATCAAGAAGAAGTATGGAGCCAGCACTACTTGGATGGGAAAGCTGGAATACAGGGTATTAGCAAACAGGAGCAATGGATGTCCGGTGCTTGCTCTTGGGATTACCCCGTCAATTATTGTTGATTAGGATGGTGAAACATATGGATCAATCTATTTTCAGTCATTTAGCAGGCAAACAATTTGGTACCATCCTGGCCGACCCGCCATGGCAATTTTCTAATCGAACTGGAAAAGTGGCTCCGGAGCATCGCCGTCTTAATCGATATGAAACAATGTCTTTGAAAGAGATTGAGGACATGCCCGTCCAGTCTATTTTATTAGATAAAGCACATTTGTATTTGTGGGTTCCCAATGCGCTGATTCAGGAAGGCCTGCGTGTTATGCGGGCATGGGGATTTGATTATAAAACGAATATTGTTTGGCAAAAGGTAAGGCGAGATGGTGAACCAGACGGCCGTGGCGTGGGGTTTTATTTTAGAAATACGACGGAATTATTGTTGTTTGGTGTTCATGGAAAGAATGCGCGTACACTAGCCCCCGGCAGAAGCCAGGTGAATGTTATTAAAAGCAGAAAAAGAGAGCACTCACGCAAGCCCGATGAGCAATATAAAATTATAGAATCTTGTAGCTGGGGACCGTATTTGGAGCTTTTTGCGAGAGGGCCTAGAGAAGGCTGGCATGTGTGGGGAAATCAATCGGATGAGTATTATCCTACATGGAAGACCTATAATAATCATTCTCAAAGACCGGAAGAAGTCCCGATTGAGCCCGAGATGAATGTAACTGTTGATTAGTGTGGCACCAGCCAGCCCACGATTGTTTCCACCGGTTGCAGAATCAGAATGTGAATCAGATTTATTTCTGTTGCCTTGGTGCTGAGAAATAAGGCGATGAGCAGGACGAACAATAAGAGTGGTTCGATACGGTAGATGCGTGTTTGAAGGTGCGGTGGGAGCAGGGCAATCCACAATCTGCTGCCGTCGAGCGGGGGGATGGGTAGCAGGTTGAACCACATCAATACTACATTGATGAGCAGAAAATTAGCGGCGTTCATAGTGAGCCATAGCGAGAGCGAAGGGAGCTGGCTGGTGGCTGTGGTATCGAGAAACATAAAGAGAGGGGCGATCGTCAGTGCCATGAGCAGGTTGGAGGCCGGACCGGCCATGGCGACGGCCATGGTGCCGAGGCGGAGCGGTTGAAGCTGGTCAAAGCGCACCGGTACAGGCCGCGCGAAACCGAACAAAAAAGGAGCGCGGATTAAAAACAACAGCAGTGGCAGGGCAATGGTGCCGACCGGGTGGATATGTTTAATGGGATTGAGGGTGATGCGCCCCATCTGCCGGGCGGTGCCGTCGCCGAATTTTTCTGCCACCCAGCCATGGGCCACCTCATGGACGATGATGGCGGTGAGTAATGGCACAATCCAGGTGCTGGCGTTGAAAAGCAGTATATTATCAACCATGTGAGCGATGTATCATACGGTTATTATTTTTGCCATGATCGATGCAGTACATGTGCAATTCATAAAAGTTAATGTGCATTTTTATCAAATTATTAACTTCTGCGGCGCATCATTAATAATTAAAACCCTTATGGTTGGGTAATGTGTGTATGTTGAGTGACATCCAGCAATTTTGTCGGAGTGAAAAAGGCGGCGTGATGGTTCTTGCTGCCTTGTCGGCGATGATTCTTATCACCTCGATTGGTATGAGTGTGGATGTGGCGCGCGGATTGCTGGTGCGAGGCAAGCTGCAAACAGCGATTGATTCGGCCGGGCTGGCCGGAGGCACAGTGCTGCGCACGAATGAAGAGCGCATTAAGGAAGTGACCGAGCGCTATTTTGAGGCGAACTTTCCTGATGGCTACATGGATGTGCAACTCAGTGATTTGAACATCAATGTCAATGATTCCAATGAAAAATTACAGGTCAGCGTGACGGCGACGATGGATACGCTGTTTGTACGGTTGATGGGGATTGATTATTTCAATGTCGGGGTTGGTAACGAAATCAGTAAAGAATTGAACACGGTGGAAGTGGCGCTGGTGCTGGATCAGACCGGATCGATGCGGCATAATGACAAAATGGAATCGATGAAAGATTCCGCCAAAAAGCTGGTGGAAATTATTTACGATGAGACGGATTATCCGGATCGTACTTTTTTTAGTGTGATACCATACGTTGCCGCGGTGAATATTGGTAATGAAGATTATAAGCGTACCTGGCTCTATCCTTATATTATCCATGAACGCCCTTTTAGCTGGGGGTTGGCGCAATATTGTGATGTGCTGCGACCGGATGGGTCATACTGGATGAGCGGTTACAGCAAAGGCTTTTTAGATAATTATGAAGAAGTCACAGGGCATGATTTTGAGTATTTTAATAGTGACGAAAACTTACTCTATTACAGCACCGGTGATATTCAGGATGGCAGTACCGATTTAAATAATCCTTATTTTCCAACGAATTGGAAAGGATGTGTGGAGGCGCGTGTAGAATTGGAAGATGCCAGCCGTAGCGCACCTGCCTCAAGTGTGGATGATGTGTGGCGCGATACGACGGATGATCCGCCGGATGGCGCGATGGAAGCGGGGTTGTTCCGTCCCTATTTGTCGATGCGTTGTAGCGCCGTTGGTAATAGTAACAATTGGGGGCCGGAATATTTTAACGACTGGCCGCCTCGATTTGAAGCGCCGGATTATGCCGGAAACCACCAGGAGCCCTCAGTCAATGGAGATGTCGTGGATGGGCCAAACCGGCATTGTGGTGATCCGCTCTTGCCCTTGACCAATGTGGAAGATGATATTGTGGCGCATATTGATTCCCTGGTGTCGTGGGAAGGTGGGGGCACCCTGACCAATATGGGGATTGTCTGGGGGTGGCGTAATATTTCGCATCGCTGGCAGAATTTATGGGATTCCGGCAGTGGCTTGCCGCATGATCCGGGCTTTGGGGTGAAGAAAATCATGGTGGTGCTGACAGATGGTGCCAACCAGTTCTGGCCGGTGTGGCCGAACAGTGGCGGCAACAAGTTCGACCCGACTGCTTATGGCCGGTTGGATGAAGGAGTGTTGCGCGATGAAGAAGGGCAGATTGGCCGCAATATTGATTATGGCAGTGCCGGGAGTATTACCGAGCATCGCAAGCGTGGGCGACAGGAGATTAATAAGCGGACATTGGAAGTGTGCGAGAATGTGAAGGCGCAGGGGATTACCATCTATACCATCACCTTCGACATTGACAGTATTGAAGATGCTGATGCGCAGGATGAAATTCGTGACGTGTTTAGAAACTGTGCGACCAATAATGGATTGGGTTACTATTTTGATTCACCGGACAATGAAACACTGGAACTGGTGTTTGAAAAGATTGCCCGTTCGATCGCAAAATTGAGGATTAGTAAGTAGGGTGTGATGCGCGAGATGCTACGCTTTTTATCGATATGTCTGATAGTCATGGCGTTGATGGCCCTGCCTCTTTTGCGTGATATTCCGGACATGCGTATGGCTTATGCTTCCTCCGGTGATGGTGAGGCCGGGAC
>CAYSXY010000038.1:0-7044 GCA_964435165.1 uncultured Rickettsiales bacterium | reverse complement strand
GACGATGATGACGAGCCTGAACCACCATGTGAAACGACAGCGGCGCATTTTAATCGATTGAATGATCCGGAGCGCATCATTATGGAGACCTGGCATTTGAATGATCCGCGCAGCATCAAAAATTATTGTAGCCGCACGAGAGTGTATCGTTATAAAGACTGGCGTGACCATGTGCCGGCGGAATATTGATGCGCTGTCTGGCTCGTTCATTATCCTCTTGATTTAATCACGGCTTGCCTTCTCCTCGCTTTCGCGTAGCATGCGGTTATGCCACATGCTGATACATCATCTCAACTCGCTGAATATCATTACCTCTTCAAAAATGAAGCGGGCGAGGTGTTGCATCACCGGGTGTGCATTGACCCGGCCACAAGTCTTTCCCTGATTGATGTTGAGCCGCCTTATCCGTTTTGGACGGAGATGGATTTTTTGCCATGTTCGCATTGCGAAGGCTGCAGTGCAGCGCATTGCCCGGCGGCACTCAGGCTTATTCAGCCTATTGCATTATTTGGCACGGCGACATCTTTTGATAAGGTGGAGGTAACGGTACATGCGCCTGAGCGCGTCTATTACAAACAGACGGATATGCAGGATGGGCTGCGGAGCCTGTTTGGCCTGCTGATGGCTACGAGCGGTTGCCCGTCGATGGAGCCATTTCGCATGTTGGCACGTTATCATTTGCCGTTTGCCAGTTTTGAAGAAAATTTGTTTCGTGTGCTTTCCAGCCAGTTGGTTGGGCATTATTTCCGCCAGCATGAAGGGCAGGCGGCCGACTCTTTTGATCTTGAGGGCATCAAGCACGTTTATGAGCGTGTGGGGCAGGTGAATGCCAGTATGGTGACACGTTTGAAACAGGCGGTGGAAAAAGATGCATCACTCAATGCCGTGGTGGTGTGGGACAGTATGTCGAGCCTGATGACGTTCAGTATGGATACGGAGTTGGAAAAGCTCAAACATCAGTGGTTAGGCTCTGTTGAGGAATAATTGCCTATCTACAGATAGCGCTATGGTTGTTTTAATAGATGTGCTGATCTATTCGCGCTTTTTTGTTAATTAAATTAATAATATTGGCGTATTTTTTTATCTTTATTTTATTATAATTAATTCTAAATATTATAATATAAATTAAAATCAATGAGTTAATTAAAAATAATAGCAATTTATCTAAAAGTTTATATAAATTAATTGTTAATTAACCAAGGTTACATTATTAATACAGCCCGAGCCAATCATTAATTTTTCTACTTATTGGTTCGTGTGCAAAAACAAAAACAGGAATAAACACCATGGTTAATTTTATCGGAACCACAGGAGATGACTTTATCTGGAATCAGGAAGCTGATGACGGAGATGTCGATGTGATCAAAGGCCTTGCGGGCAATGATGAATTAATTGGTCATGATGGGGCTGATCTTATTAAAGGTCAGGATGGCAGTGATACGATTGATGGCGGATTGGGTAATGATGACCTTCGCGGTGGCGATGGCAATGATATCTTAAGAGGGGGCGATGGCGACGATACGCTCCGCGGTGGTGATGGGAATGATAATATCTTTGCCGAAGCCGGAAATGATGTGGCGCACGGCGGCAAAGGGGACGATACCATTACTGGAAGCACTGGTGATGATCTCTTGCGTGGTGGTCAGGGAAATGACCGGATTTTTGGTGAAGGCGGTTTTGACACGATTCATGGTGGGGCAGGCGATGATCTGGCGCGCGGTTCCTTTGACGATGACGTGATGCGTGGCGGCCAGGGCAATGATGTGTTGCTTGCCGATTTCGGTAATGATTTGGTGTATGGTGGCGACGGGAATGACCGCTTGTTTGGAAATGGTGACGATGACCTCGTCGCCGGCGGTCGCGGCGATGATGAAGTCCATGGCGATGATGGAAATGATACGCTGCGGGGTGGTCAGGGCGCTGATACGCTTTATGGCGGTAGCGGCGATGACATTGTGCATGGCGGTGCGGATGATGACCTCCTTTTTGCAGACACTGGTCTGGATACCTTGCGTGGTGGTCAGGGTAATGATGTGCTTCAAGGGAATGATGAGCACAATCAGTTGCATGGCGGCGGTGGAGCGGATGCGCTATACGGTGAAATGGGTAATGATATTCTACGCGGCGGAAAAGGTAATGATACGCTCTATGGCGGCGAAGGTAACGATTTGATGCATGGCGGGGCGGATGATGACCTGCTCTATGCCGATGTTGGGATGGATACGCTGCGTGGTGGTCATGGCAATGATACACTCTATGGCGGCGATGGAGCGGATGAGCTTCGAGGCGGTGCCGGTAACGATAATATCTTTGCTGAAGGCGGAAATGATACGGCCCATGGCGGTGATGGCGATGATACCATTACCGGAAGCACCGGCGATGATCTCTTGCGAGGTGGTCGTGGTAATGACCGGATTTTTGGTGAAGGCGGTTTTGATACGATTCATGGCGGGGATGGTGATGATTTGGCGCGCGGTTCCTTTGAAGATGATCTGATGTATGGTGGTCAGGGCAATGACGTCTTGCTGGGTGACTTTGGCAATGACACCCTGTTGGGTGGTAAAGGTGATGACCGTCTCTTCGGAAACGGCGATGATGACCTGATCAAAGGCCAGAAGGGGAATGATGAGCTGCTCGGTGATGCGGGTGCTGACACCCTCAATGGCGGCCACGGTGCCGATACGATTGATGGTGGTGCCGACAATGACCTCATTGACGGTGGTAAGGATGAAGGTGTCTTTACACTGAATGCCGATCAGACAGCGATTGATGCCTTTGTTGCCGGGGATATCCTCACCGGTGGAAGTGGGGCGGATATCTTCACCTTCCGCAAATCAAGCGGTGTGGATGTCATCACGGATTTCAATGTACTTGAAGGTGATATGATTGACCTTAAGGGGCTGAAAAATAAGGTTGAAGTTGTTGATTTTGGTGACGGAAATACCACAATTTTCTTTGCAAAGAAGGGAGATTATTTCGAGGATACGGCGATTATTCTGGAAGATGTCATTCTCACCGAGTCTGATCTGTTCTAATCATCAGCTATTTTTTTATGTGAAAAAGGAGGGCGTTGGCTCTCCTTTTTTATATTGCATCCATTCACAGGGCCGCGAAGCGCAGCGTACAATCTAATGCCGTGGGCCCTGGCCCATGAAAATTTACTATTTACACTTGCTTGGCCGGGATGAATGTGGTTATGTCCTCCGCCCGTTTAACGAATTATAATGCAGGAAGATCATAACCATGCAAGTGAATGAAACGCTCGCCGAGGGCCTGAAACGCGAATATACAATCCAGGTGGATGCCGGCGAAATTGATAAAGAGATGAATGCCCGTCTGGCGCAAATCGGTCAAAAGGCGAAAATACCGGGTTTTCGCCCCGGTAAGGTGCCGGCCAGCGTTCTAAAGCAGCGTTATGGTCAATCCGTGCGCGGGGAAGTGCTGGACCAAACGGTGCGTAATACCAGCCAGAAAGTCATGCAGGATAAAAATTTGCGCGTGGCTGTGCCTCCTGCGTTTGAAGTGAAGCAATTTGAGGAAGGTCAGGGGCTGGAATATGTCATGCGTTTTGAGCTGTTTCCG
This sequence comes from uncultured Rickettsiales bacterium, assembly GCA_964435165.1. GTDB lineage: Bacteria > Pseudomonadota > Alphaproteobacteria > Rickettsiales > RI-342 > CAYSXY01. The sequence continues at coordinate 3,462 of CAYSXY010000038.1, read as the reverse complement.
GACATCCCGGAGGTATCTCTTGATAAGATGACGCTGGAGCGCTGCACCTTTACCGTTGCTGATAAGGATATTGACGAAGGGCTTGACCGATTGGCGGAGCGCCACAAGGAGCCGGAAGCCATCAGTTCCAAGCGTGCCTGCAAAGAGGGTGATCTCGTCACGATTGACTTTTTGGGTAAATTAGGTGGTACGCCGTTTGAGGGCGGGGAAGGAAAAGGCTTCAAGCTTGAGCTTGGTTCCGGTCAAATGATTCCTGGATTTGAAGACCAGATTGCCGGGATGAAAGTCGGAGAAGAAAAGGTGATCACCGTGACCTTTCCTGAAGGCTATCACAAGCAGGAGTTGGCTGGTCAGGAGACCACCTTTGACATTAAGCTGCATGAGATAAGTGAACTTAAAGTGCCAGATGTGGATGAGGCTTTTGCGACCAAGCTTGGTTTTGAGTCGCTAGAGGACATCCGCAGTAAGGTGAGGGAACAGCTTGAGAAAGACTATAGTGCCTTTGTGCGCAATTTGTTGAAAAAGGGGTTGTTTGACGAGCTTGACGGCAGCCTGAGTTTCGATTTGCCGGAATCCATGGTTGATCAGGAATTTAATTCGATCTGGAGTCGCATTGACGAGGCGAAGCAGCAAGGTAGTGCTGATTTGGATGGCAAGTCCGATGATGAGTTGAAGAAAGAGTATCGTCAGCTGGCTGAGCGCCGTGTGAAGCTGGGGTTATTTTTAGCAGAAGTGGCAAATGAGCAAAAATTACAGGTATCGCCTGATGAATTGCGCCAGGCTGTATTTGATCAGGCACGAATGTTTCCGGGGCAGGAGCAGCGTGTCATTGAATATTACCAGAAGGACCCCAATAATGCTCAAGAACTGGTTGGGCCATTGCTGGAAGAAAAGTCGGTGGATTGGGTGCTGGAGCAAGTCTCCTATAAAGATGTGGAAAAGAGCCTTGATGAATTGCTGACCATGAACCAGCAGGAACTGGAAGGTGGTGAGTCCAAGCCTAAGAAAAAAACGGCCAGCAAGCCCAAGGCAAAAACGGTTGCAAAAAAATCGGCTGATTCAGAGACATCCACCAAGAGCAAAGCCAAGACGGCCCCAAAAAAAGGCGCAGATGAGAGCAAAACGGCGAATAAGGGCGGTAAAAAAGCAGCTTCAGCATGAGGCTTGTTTGTGTTGATGATTGAATGAACCGGGGTGTTTCATGCGCTCCGGTTTTTTCTTGCCCGGTGCGTTTGTGAAAAACGTTCGGAGAGTGAGTTGCTACGTTTAGATTATATCGTAAGGTCAGCGTGGAGTTAATGCCCTGTTAATGACTCTGTGGCATGCCTCGGTATATCTTTTGATGTATCCCGTTCATTTATTTTCAGCGTAAGGACGTTCCATGACCGATGCCCCAATTGAGCCCCGTATGAGCACTCTTGTTCCTGTTGTGGTGGAGCAAACAAGCCGCGGTGAGCGCTCCTATGATATATATTCGCGCCTTCTCAAAGAGCGCATCATCTTTGTGACCGGACAGGTGGAAGATTATATGGCCACGCTGATTGTTGCCCAGCTTTTGTTTTTAGAAGCTGAGAATCCGGACAAGGAAATCTATATGTATATAAACTCGCCGGGTGGTGTGGTGACGTCTGGTCTGTCGATTTATGACACCATGCAGTATATAAAGCCAAAAGTGGCGACGCTGGTGATTGGACAAGCCGCCAGTATGGGGTCGTTATTGCTGACAGCCGGGGAGCCTGGCATGCGTTATGCCCTGCCCAATGCACGGATTATGATTCATCAGCCGTCAGGTGGCTTTCGTGGACAGGCATCCGATATTGAAATTCATGCGAAAGAAATTCTGGCGCTGCGTGAACGATTGAATAATCTGTATGTTGGGCATACCGGACAGAAGCTGGCGGCGGTCGAGAAGGCCATGGAGCGTGACAATTTCATGTCGCCCGAAGAGGCGAAGAAATTTGGCTTGGTTGATGCCATTGTCAGTGAACGCGGTGAAGTGCTTGATGTCGATAGCAAGAAAAAATAGTTGCACCCGTTTAAAGGAGCAGAGATTTAACCTTGTATTATCGCTTCATTCTTATACTTTCTATGATGATACTCTTCGTCGGTGGGGGATATGACGAAATCCAGTAAAGATTCCAAAAGTACGCTCTATTGTTCTTTTTGCGGTAAAAGCCAGCACGAAGTCAAAAAGCTTATTGCCGGGCCAACGGTATTCATCTGTGATGAATGTGTTGAGTTGTGCATGGATATTATCCGTGAGGAAAGCAAGGGCTCGTTGGTGGAGGGTGGAAGCGTTCCGAAGCCTGACGAGATCAACCAGGTGCTTAATGACTATGTGATTGGGCAGTTTAATGCTAAGCGAGTCTTGTCTGTCGCCGTACATAATCATTATAAACGACTGGCGCATATGGAAGGCGGAGAGTCTGAGGTTGAGCTGGCAAAATCGAACATTTTGCTGATCGGCCCGACGGGCTGCGGTAAAACGCTTCTGGCGCAGACGCTGGCGCGTATTCTGGATGTGCCTTTTACGATGGCGGATGCCACGACGCTGACCGAAGCGGGTTATGTGGGTGAGGATGTAGAGAATATCATTTTGCGGCTGTTGCAGGCAGCTGACTACAATGTTGAGCGCGCCCAGCGCGGGATTGTTTATATTGATGAGGTCGACAAGGTTTCGCGTAAGTCCGAAAATCCGTCCATTACACGCGATGTGTCGGGCGAGGGGGTGCAGCAGGCCTTGTTGAAGATTATGGAAGGTACTGTTGCCTCGGTGCCGCCACAAGGCGGGCGCAAGCACCCGCAGCAGGAATTTTTGCAAATCGATACCTCTAATATTTTGTTTATCTGTGGTGGTGCCTTTGCCGGGTTGGAAAAGGTCATCAGTCAGCGCGGTCGGGGCACAGCTATCGGTTTCGGTGCCGATGTGCGTGGTGAGGAAACGCGAGGCACAGGCGAGATTCTGGTGGATTTGGAGCCGGAAGATCTCGTGAAGTTTGGTTTGATTCCGGAGTTTGTTGGTCGGCTGCCAGTGATTGCAACCTTGACCGATCTGGATGAAGATGCGCTCGTGACGATTTTAACAGAACCGAAAAATGCGTTGGTGAAACAATATAAGACGCTGTTTGAAATGGAAGGTGTGGAGCTTACTTTTACAGATGATGCGCTGACAGCTATTGCAGAACGCGCCATTCAGCGCAAAACCGGCGCACGCGGCTTGCGCGCTATTTTGGAAGATATCCTGCTTGATCTGATGTTTGAAGTGCCGGGCGATGATGATGTGAGTGAAGTCATCATCAATGGAAAGACGGTGAAGAATGAGTCTGAACCGATGTTGGTGATTGATGGCAAAGAGGTGCCATTTAAGAAAGACGGAAATGTGAAAAAAAGCAAAAAAGCCAGTGCGAGTTAGGCTCTGTTTACGATTATTTTAACCATTGTAATGTTGCTGCATAGTGTATG
>CAYSXY010000037.1:0-20884 GCA_964435165.1 uncultured Rickettsiales bacterium | reverse complement strand
TTTAGTCTCATCTCGCCAACATAAATGTTTCAAACATCTATGCCAGCCCCAAAAAGAAATTGGACCATCATAGCTAATCCCTATTAGCCCGTCTTCGTACTTTGTGCTTTGTCGGGTAGGACCGCTCTAATCTCGCTATCCCTGACTGCCACGTCTTCGTTCCCTAGGAACTTCGCCGGACGGATGCGCCAGGCGTAGCACGAAGTGCGAAGGATGGTGCGGATGAGAGGACTCGAACCTCCACGCCTTGCGGCACTGGAACCTAAATCCAGCGCGTCTACCAGTTCCGCCACATCCGCACTTCTGCCACTCTATAGGGCAATCTCTCTCTGCTGCAATATTTTATATGGTTCATCCACAGATAAGCCACAGCATGTGGATAGTGGTGATGTCCTACTGATGATAAGGGAAGCGGGAATGATTGTCCCCATTTTCCCTTTTCTTCTCCTGCCCTCTGTCCCGGCTCAGCAAGATAAATCCACAGGATGGGATAACACAGATATACCATACTTTTCCGCATTATTCTGCATGAGATGTCCTCATCGGAAAGGCATAGTGACCATGTAAAATAATAAGGATTACCCGGTACTAAGCATTAGTGTCAGACGGTTTTCCAGACATCTATCCGCAGCATTATCCCTAACGAGGGGATAAGATCAATGCACAGCCATAACATGTGAAGAAGTGAGTTACCCCCATCATTCAGGCACCCAACAATATACTACTTTATTTTTAAATTTTATTTTTGATTGGAAAGGAATCTTATGGATAAATATTTAACACAGAATTAATGCAGAACAGATGTTGAAGAAAAAAGATCGCCATCAGAACAAAGGCGGGCTAGGTAAGAATAGCAACAGAGGATAGTAATATAGCTAATGACTTTTTTCACGGATTACATGTATGGAAAGACAGACACCTCCCCCCCACCCATCTGGATGATGCGACAGGCAGGGCGCTATTTACCGGAATATAATAAGATTCGTCAAAATGTGCCAAATTTCCTCAGCCTCTGCTATAATCCTGAATTAGCAACGGAAGTGACCCTGCAGCCTATCAGGCGCTATGGCTTTGATGCCGCCATTCTTTTCTCTGACATATTGGTGATACCCGATGCGCTGGGTGTCGATGTGACCTTTGTCAAAGGCGAAGGCCCGAAACTTGTCCCCGTGCGCGATGCATCAGCACTCAATCAGTTAAGTGTGGCAGCCCTTCACACCCATTTGGCCCCTGTCTATGACACGGTGAAGCGTATCTACCAGTCCTTGCCAAGTGAAACAGCACTGATTGGCTTTGCCGGGGCTCCTTTCACCTTGGCCTGTTACATGATTGAAGGTGGCGGCAGTCGGGACTTTTCAGAAACACGGCGCTTAATGGCGGCTGAACCGTCATGGTTTGACCAGTTGATTTCCCTGCTGACCGAAGCCGTTGCTGATTATTTGGTGCACCAATGTGATGCCGGTGCAGAGGTCATTCAACTGTTCGATTCCTGGGCAGGCATTGTGCCGCCGCATAGTTTTCAGCGCTGGGTGACCAAACCGGCCCAGCAGATTATTCAGCAGTTGCGCCGCCACCACCCTTCCATTCCTATCATCGGCTTTCCCAAAGGCGCGGGTGTGATGGGCCCGGCCTATGCAGAGGAAACAGACGTCGCCGCGATCGGCATTGATCAATTCACGCCCATCCGCTGGGCGGCGAAAGCCTATCCGGAGTCCGTGATTCTGCAGGGAAACCTTGATCCGGTCTTACTGGCCTATGATGTGGATAGTGCCTTGCGTGAGACTGATCAACTCTTGGAAATAGCTAACTCACGCCGCCTGATTTTCAATCTGGGGCATGGGGTCATTCAATACACACCACCAGAAAATGTGGCGGCGGTGGTGGAGCGAGTGCGCGACGCATCAAGTTAATCTATGGGTCTTCATATTATCAATAGAGTTGTTACACAGGGGATAAGCAGCCATGAAAATCGCCATCATTTTGTTTAATCTGGGAGGGCCGGATGTGCCGGAGTCGGTGCAACCGTTCCTGTTCAATCTGTTTAATGATAAGGCTATCATTGGCGCACCTAATCCGGTGCGCTTTTTGTTGGCGCGCTTCATTTCCAGCCGTCGAGCCCCGGTGGCACAGGAGATCTATGCCAATCTCGGTGGCGGGTCGCCGCTCTTATCGCTCACCGAATCTCAGGCCAGTGCGCTGAGCCTGGCGCTTGGCGATCAAGAGCATGAATATAAGCCCTTTATCTGTATGCGCTACTGGCACCCGATGACGGAAGATGTCGTCAGAGAGGTAAAATCCTATAATCCGGATAAGGTGATTTTGCTGCCGCTCTATCCGCAATTTTCTACCACCACTACCGGCTCTTCCGTGCAGCAATGGCAGCGTGTGGCAGAAAAAGAGGATTTTTCCTGCCCGACGGTCACGGTCTGCTGTTATCCCACCGCTCATGATTTTCTTCAAAGCCATGCCAATTTGATTGCTGAACAATTGAAGCAACAGGCAACAGAGGAGAAAGCACCCCGTATCTTATTCTCTGCTCATGGCCTGCCGAAAAAAGTCGTCGCCAAAGGGGATCCGTATCAATGGCAGGTGGAGCAAACCGCCAAAGGGGTGATGGATGTTATGGCAAAGCAAGGCATCACCCATGATGACTGGCGTGTCTGCTATCAAAGTAAGGTAGGGCCACTTCCATGGATCGGCCCCAGCACCGATGATGAAATTATCGAGGCTGGAAAAGAAAACAAAGCGCTGATGGTCGTTCCCATTGCCTTTGTTTCCGAACATTCCGAAACCCTGGTCGAACTTGATATTGAATATAAAGAACTGGCAGATGAGCATGGCGTGCCGCATTATACACGCATTCCGGCGCTCGGGGTGGAGCAGGCCTATATCCAAAGCATGGCAGCCGCCTGCCGGGCGGCGGTTAGTTGGGATGATAACATGACTGCCCCCTACACGGATCAATCAGAGCCGGTGCGATTATGTCCGACCTCATGGAAATGTTGCCCCTGCTCTAGTTAAGGGCTCAATCATCGCGCCGAAGGCTAAGATTAACAGCTTGCTCCAACGTATTTCGCATGCTTATAGTGCGGCCAGTAATCACAAATCATGAATCACGGTTGTGCTTGACAATCCTTATTTCTGGCTCAAATGGGCACATATTGTTTCCTTCACTGTCTGGATGGCGGGCCTGTTTTATCTGCCGCGGCTGTATGTCTATCATGCCGGTGTAACTGCAGGGTCGGAGCCATCCGAATTATTCAAGGTGATGGAACGACGCCTGCTCCGCGCCATTACCACCCCGGCCATGATTCTGACATTTGTGTTCGGTCTCATTCTGATGAAATATCACGATCTCGCAACATCAGGCTGGCTTCATGCCAAATTGACATTGCTGTTTCTTCTGGTCGGTTATCATGGTTGGTTGGCGCGCATCCGCAAGCAATTTGAGCGAGATCAAAATACGCGCACACCGCGTTTTTATAAATGGCTGAATGAAACGGCGACGGTCTTATTTCTGCTCATTACCTTCCTTGCGGTATTCAAACCATTTTGAACATCAGTTTCGCGGCAAGGGAAAATCAAGATAAATGGTTGACCTTGAACTATTCTTTCGATAAAGAGCGAAGAGATGGCTGGATTCAATCTTTTGTAACGTTTTTTCTCTAACGTCTTGGTGGAAGCCATTTTTTACCGCAGGTAACATAATACCCATCCTTGGATATGTTCAGATTGTCTCTGAACCCATGTTGCAAGCGGCATCACTCTCAAGCTCTTCTTTTTAATTTTTCCTTTTTATTCAAGTTGATATACCCATGAAATTGCACGACCTAAAACTGAAAACGCCGGACGAACTGTTAGCGTTAGCCAATGAAAATAACGTAGAAAATGCCAGCGCAATGCTCAAGCAGGATATGATTTTTGCTATCCTGAAAAACATGGCACTCGAAGGTGAGACGATTTATGGCGAAGGCGTATTGGATGTCATGCAGGACGGGTTTGGTTTTTTGCGCTCACCTGAGGCGAATTACCTCCCTGGGCCGGATGATATTTATGTCTCCCCAACCATGATTCGTAAATTTAATTTGCGTACCGGTGACAGTATTGACGGTGAATTACGTTCACCCAAAAATAATGAGCGCTATTTTGCAATTTCCAAAATCAATAACATCAATTTTGAAGATCCGGAAAAAGCGCGAAAGAAAGTGATTTTTGATAACCTCACGCCGCTTTATCCGGAAGAAAAACTCAAAATGGAACTGGCGGGGGAAAAAGATTTCAGCACTCGTATTATTGACATGGTGGCACCGATGGGAAAAGGTCAGCGTGCCTTGATTGTTGCCCCACCAAGAACGGGTAAAACGGTGCTGCTTCAAAATATTGCCAAGGCGATCACCACCAATAATCCGGAAGTCTATCTGATTGTCTTACTGATCGACGAACGGCCGGAGGAAGTCACCGATATGCAGCGCTCAGTCGATGGCGAAGTCGTGAGCTCCACCTTTGATGAACCGGCTAACCGTCACGTACAATTATCGGAGATGGTGATCGAAAAAGCCAAGCGTCTGGTCGAGCATAAACGTGATGTCGTGATTTTGCTTGATTCGATTACGCGTTTGGCGCGTGCATACAACACGGTAGTACCGTCATCAGGAAAAGTACTAACCGGTGGTGTCGATGCCAATGCCCTGCAACGGCCCAAGCGCTTTTTCGGCGCGGCACGTAATATCGAACATGGCGGATCATTGACCATTATCGGCACGGCCTTGATCGAAACCGGTTCGCGCATGGATGAAGTCATCTTCGAGGAATTTAAAGGCACAGGTAACTCGGAAATTGTCTTAGATCGTAAAATTTCTGACAAGCGTGTCTACCCGGCCATCGATATTAATAAGTCCGGCACGCGGAAAGAAGATTTGCTGATCGATAAAGCAACCTTGACCAAGCTATGGGTGCTTCGTCGTATCCTCAACCCGATGGGGACGGTCGAGGCAATGGAATTCTTGTTGGAGAAGCTGCGTAAATCCAAAACCAACGAGGAATTTTTCGAGTTGATGAATCCATCCGGTGGCGGAATGTAGCCAGTGTCATTCAGGTAATATTGCTAAACATGGCAACATTTGACTTTGTTGCTGCTCTCGCGATAGAACCAGCTAGACATACTGAAACAGTAAAATAAAGGGGATTGACCATGCCAGCACGTAATAAAATTGCCCTCATTGGTGCCGGAATGATCGGCGGAACATTAGCGCATTTGGCGGCATTAAAAGAGCTGGGTGATGTCGTGCTTTTTGATATTGTCGACGATATGCCTCAGGGGAAGGGGCTGGATATTTGCCAAAGTACGCCGGTCGAGAAAAAAGATGCCAATATTCAGGGTGCGAATGATTACAGCCAGATCGCCGGAGCAGATGTGGTGATTGTGACGGCCGGCGTGCCTCGCAAACCAGGCATGAGCCGCGATGATTTGCTCGATATCAATACCAAAATCATCACCGATGTGGGTGAGAATATTAAACAATATGCCCCGGATGCCTTTGTCATCGTCATTACCAACCCGTTGGATGCCATGGTGCTGGTGATGAAAGATGTCACCGGTTTTGCCCCCAATAAGGTGGTTGGCATGGCTGGCGTTCTGGATTCGGCCCGCTTCCGCTGGTTCCTGGCTGATGAATTTGGCGTGTCGGTTGAAGATGTCACGGCATTCGTTCTGGGTGGTCATGGTGATACGATGGTTCCATTGGTGCGTTACTCAACGGTTGGCGGTATTCCACTACCGGACCTCGTGAAGATGGGGTGGATTGAACAAGAGGAACTCGATGCTATTGTTCAGCGAACGCGTGATGGCGGCGCCGAAATTGTTGGGCTGCTGAAAAATGGTTCAGCCTATTATGCGCCGGCGGCCAGTGCCATACAAATGGCGGAATCCTACCTGAAAGATAAAAAACGTGTGCTGCCCTGTGCAGCCTATCTGGAAGGTCAATATGGAGTCAGCGATATATATGTTGGTGTACCCGTGGTGATTGGTAGTGGTGGCGTCGAAAAAATCATCGAGATTGAATTGAATGATGATGAACAAGCCATGTTTGACAAGTCCGTGGCCGCTGTCCAAGGGCTTCGCGATGCCTTAGACAGTAAAAAAGCAGCGTAAAGAGAGGAATGTTGGAGATGACAGAAAGCAAGAAAGCAAGCACATCTGACAAAGAAACAACGGCAAAAAAATCATCGTCAACGACGACAAAAGCCAAAGCGGCCAATAATTCGACAGTAGAAGGTCAGGTGAAAGATATGGAAAAACGCCTGACAGAGCTGGAACAAGAGGTGGCATCGCTGCGCCAGAGCCATACGGAAACGGTGGAATTGCTATCGGAAGAAGGGAAAGAAAAAATTGGGCAGGCGCAGGAGTGGATTAAAGAAAACCCGATTCCGGCTGCGATTATTTTCGCGCTAATTGTCGCGTTAATTATTGCATAATCCTTGTCCTTTAATCTCCTAACCGTTTAAGTGGCCACCATAGTCATTGCATATGGTAATCATATCCAGGATAGATCAAAGAAGGTTGCATCGCAGGTAGGGCGGCATTATGGTGCCGCCGGATTAATACATTCTTATGACGCGGGCGCTATGCTCGTTACACCCAAATCAGTATAGGATGCCTTATGAATATTCATGAATATCAGGCAAAGACCATTCTCTCCAGCTATGGTGTAGCAGTGCCGCGCGGCCATGTTGCCTACACGCCGGATGAAGCGGAGGATGCCGCGAAAAAACTTGGTAGCAAGGTGACGGTGGTGAAAGCGCAAATTCATGCCGGAGGGCGCGGAAAAGCAGGTGGCGTCAAACTGGCGAAATCACCGGATGAAGTGAAGCAGTATGCATCCGAGATGATTGGCATGACATTGGTCACGCACCAAACCGGCCCGGAAGGGAAGGAAGTCAAGCGTGTCTATATTGAAGAAGGTAGCGACATCAAAACGGAACTTTACCTCGGCGTGGTGGTGGATCGTGAAACGAGCGGTGTTACCTTCATGGCCTCCAGAGAAGGCGGCGTTGAAATTGAAGAAGTGGCGGCTGAAAATCCTGACGCTATCATCATGGTGGCCGTTGACCCGGCAGCCGGATTCCAACCTTTCCATGCCCGCCGTTTGGCATTTGGCCTGGGGTTGGATAAGTCACTGCAGAAAGAGTTTTTCACCTTTGTCTCCGCGCTCTATGATGCGTTTGTCTCGACCGACGCCAGCCAGCTGGAAATTAATCCGCTCGTGATTACGGGGGACGATAAAATTATCGCCCTCGATGCAAAATTTAATTTTGACGATAATGCGCTCTATCGCCATCCGGAGATTGTTGAATTGCGCGATGAAGATGAAGAAGAGCCCTTAGAGCGTGAAGCGACAAAATTTGATCTCAGCTATATCAAAATGGATGGAAATATCGGCTGCATGGTCAATGGGGCAGGACTGGCCATGGCAACCATGGACATCATCAAGCTTTATGGCGGCGAACCAGCCAACTTTCTCGATGTTGGTGGTGGAGCCAATAAGGAAAAAGTGACGGAAGCCTTCAAGCTGATCCTGTCCGATCCAAATGTCGAAGCGATTCTGGTCAATATTTTTGGTGGCATTATGCGCTGTGATGTCATTGCGGAGGGCATCATTGCCGCTGCGAAAGAAGTGAGCCTTGATATTCCGCTGGTCGTGCGTCTGGCCGGCACCAATGTCGAGCGAGGGAAAGAGCTGCTCTCAGGTTCTGGCCTGGCCATCACCCCGGCCAATGATTTGGCCGATGCGGCAGACAAGGTGGTCAAGGCCCTCAAACAACAGCGCGCAGCATAAGGAACATCTCTCATGGCTATTCTTATTGATCAGAACACCAAGGTTATTTGTCAGGGCATCACCGGGAAAGAAGGGACGTTCCACACCGAACAGGCCGTTGCCTATGGCACCAAAATGGTTGGAGGCGTCACGCCGAACAAAGGCGGCCAAAGCCATCTTGACTTGCCGGTATTTAACACGGTGGCCGAAGCTAAAGAGCAAACAGGAGCCAATGCGTCGGTGATTTATGTGCCCCCTCCCTTTGCGGCCGACGCTATTTTAGAAGCGATCGACGCAGAGATCGAACTGGCCATCTGCATCACCGAGGGCATTCCGGTGCTGGATATGGTGAAGGTGAAAAAAGCACTCGCCGGATCCAACACGCGGCTAGTTGGGCCAAACTGTCCGGGTGTGATCACGCCGGATGAGTGCAAGATCGGCATCATGCCGGGCCATATTCACAAAAAGGGCCGTGTGGGCATTCTCTCGCGCTCCGGCACATTGACGTATGAAGCCGTCAATCAAACGACGGAGCATGGAATGGGACAATCCACCTGTGTTGGTATTGGGGGCGACCCTGTCAACGGCACCAACTTTGTTGATGTACTGGAACTATTCCTGGCTGACCCGGACACGGACGCCGTAATTATGATCGGTGAGATTGGTGGCACGGCAGAAGAAGACGCGGCCGATTTTATTAAACACTCCAAGACCAAAAAACCTATTGTTGGTTTTGTCGCCGGGCGTACCGCGCCTCCGGGCAAGCGCATGGGCCATGCCGGGGCAATTATTTCCGGCGGTAAAGGCGGAGCCGAAGATAAAATCGAAGCCATGAAATCAGCCGGAATGCATGTGGCTGATTCACCTGCTGAATTGGGTAGTACGATGAAGCAGGCCCTGGCGGCGTAATAGGCGGCAAATGAGCGACTGCCTACTCCTCGAACGGCAAAAAACAGTAACCATTTTCATTAAGCTATTGTCAAAACCTGTGTTTTATGTTGATTCAAAGGGCGCGTAATTGCGCCCTTTCGTTTCACTGATGAATGGACATCTCTATGGCATCTTCTACATCAACGCCTATTTCCGAATTTGCTGAATATGACATGCTGTTTGGCGCCAACAGCATTTTTGTCGAAGAGCTCTATGCGCGCTATGTCGAAAATCCAGCATCAATCGACGCTAGTTGGCGCGCCCTCTTTGATCAGATGGGCGATGATGCGGTCACGGTGCTCCGCGAAGCGAGAGGGCCGAGCTGGGGAGATGGCAAAAGCGCCGTGATAGGTCAGGTCAGTAGCGAAGAGTTAGCAGAACGTGCCGCCAATCAATCGAAAGCTGGAATAGATCCTAAGGCCTTGGCGATCGCATCACATGAAAGTGTCCGTGCTTTAATGTTGATTCGCGCCTACCGAGTGCGCGGGCATTTTCACGCCAATCTAGATCCGCTGGGCATTACGGACAAGTTAGATCATCCGGAGCTCGATCCGTCTGCATACGGCTTCAGTGAAGAGGATATGGATAAGCCGATTCATATTCATGGTGTGCTTGGATACGAGCAGGCGACCCTGCGTGAAATCACCAGCATTCTGCGCAAAACCTACTGCCGAACGATCGGTGTGGAATTTATGCACATCCAGCATCCCGATCAAAAAAGCTGGATTCAGGAGCGGTTTGAGGCCACGCATGGCGATTTTGCCCTCGATTCTCAGGTTAAAAAATACATTCTCAAAGACCTGATCGAAGTCGAAAGTTTCGAGGAGTTTCTGCAGGTCAAATACCCGGGGATGAAACGCTTCTCTGTACAGGGTGGCGACAGCATGGTGCCGGGGATGGAAACCGTCGTTATCACGGCGGCACGGCAAGGGGTGAAAGAAATTATCATCGGCATGCCGCATCGTGGTCGTATGAATGTCCTGACGACGGTGATGAAAAAACCGTATGTTGAATTATTCTCTCTTTTTCATGGTAATCTGGATTATCCGGAGTGGCTGGAAAGCTCAGGTGATGTGAAATATCACCTTGGCGCATCGTCTGACCGACAGCTCGATGATGGCGAACATACGGTGCACGTGTCACTGGCCTCCAACCCGTCGCATTTAGAGGCAGTCGACCCCGTCGTTGTCGGCAAGGTGCGCGCGAAACAGGATATGATCGGGGATGAAGAGCGCTTAGAAGCGATGGGAGTGTTGCTTCATGGCGACGCCGCCTTTGCCGGGCAAGGCGTGGTGGCCGAAACCTTATCACTCAGCGAATTAAAGGGCTATCGCACCGGGGGAACAATTCATATTATTGTCAATAACCAGATCGGCTTTACCACCAGCCCGAAACATGCACGTTCCTCGCCATACCCGTCTGATGTTGCACGGATGGTCGGGGCGCCGATTTTTCATGTCAATGGTGATGATCCGGAAGCAGTGTGCTATGTCTGCCAGATGGCCGTGGAATTTCGTCAGCAATTCAAGAAAGACGTCGTAATCGACATATTCTGCTACCGCAAATATGGGCATAATGAAAGCGATGAGCCATCCTTCACCCAGCCCATTATGTATAAGGCAATCAAGCAGCATAAATCACAGGCCAGGCTCTATGGTGAGCGGCTCATCGCCGAAGGTGCACTGACCGAGCAGGATGTCAACGCCATGTGGGAAGAACAGAAAAAATTCTTTGAAGGCGAGTTTGAGGCAGCCAAAAGTTATCAGCCGAATGAAGCGAACTGGCTCAAAGGCCATTGGAGTGACATGTCGCGGCCGGAAGGCGACCATCCCGATGCCGATACGGGTGTTGAGAAAAAGATACTGGAAAAAGTCGGAAAGGCTATTTCCGAACATCCGAAAGACATTGAGGCCAACCGTAAAATCTTGCGTCAGCTCGATGCCAAGCGGACAATGATTGAAACAGGCGAGAAAATCGACTGGGCGACCGGTGAGGCATTGGCATTCGGCACCTTGCTGTTGGAAGGCCATCCGATCCGCATGACCGGACAGGATTGTCAGCGCGGCACCTTCTCTCAGCGCCATGCCGTTCTCGTTGATCAACAAAATGAACAGCATTATGTGCCGCTCAACAATATTGAAGACGGGCAGGAATGCCTCGAAATTCACAACAGTAACCTGTCAGAATTCGCCGTGCTGGGCTTTGAATATGGTTACAGCCAGACATCGCCCAAAGCGCTGACTTTATGGGAGGCGCAATTTGGCGATTTTGCCAATGGCGCACAAGTCATTATCGACCAGTTTATTTCCTGCGCAGAGATGAAATGGCTGCGGATGAGTGGCCTGGTCATGTTGTTGCCGCACGGATATGAAGGTCAGGGGCCGGAGCATAGCTCGGCTCGGCTAGAGCGGTTCCTTCGCCTCTGTGCACAAGATAATATGCAAGTGGCAAATTGTTCCACACCGGCCAATTATTTCCACATTCTGCGTCGTCAGTTGCACCGGCCATTTCGCAAACCGTTGGTGATGATGACGCCAAAATCATTGCTGCGGCATAAATTATGTGTCTCCACGCTTGATGAGATGGTGGCGGGAACACAATTCCGCCCGGTCATCGGCGAGCATGCCTCGCTGGCCGCGGATAGTAAAATACGCAAGGTCGTGATCAGTAGCGGCAAGGTCTATTATGACTTGCTGGAGGCTCGGGATAAACAAGGGCTGAAAGATGTATCACTGGTGCGTATGGAGCAATTCTACCCCTATCCGGATAAAATGCTGGGTGAAATATTGAAGCCTTACAAAAATGCAGAGATCATCTGGTGTCAGGAAGAACCAGAGAATATGGGAGCCTGGGCATTTTTGGATCGCCGTATCGAGGGAACCTTAAGCCGCATCAAGCATAAGGCCGGACGCCCGCGTTATGTCGGTCGGCCCGAAGCGGCCTCACCGGCAGCCGGTTATCTCAAAGTGCACAATCGTGAACAACAAAGCCTGGTCAAGGAAGCGCTTGCCTGACGTGGAGGTTGTTAGCAGATCGAAAGTGACGGTTCGACCGGCTGGGACATCGGACATCGCTATCATCATCTCGCTTGCCAAGACCATCTGGCCGAAGGCGTTTGACGGGATAATTCCGCATGAGCAGATTGGCCCGATGGTAGAGAGCATTTATCATCCGGAAGCACTGCGCGATGAAATGGATACACAAGGGCATCGCTTCTGGCTGGCATATGACGATGACGCACAGCCCATTGCTTATGCATCAGCCTATCAGCAGGACCAGGCGCTTTGGATCAAAAAGCTTTATGTCTTGCCCTCAATGCAAGGTCGAGGGGTTGGTAAGGCGCTTATTCAGGCGGCGCAGGAATATTTTCCTGCAGCACACAGCTTAGCGCTGTATGTGCACCGTGATAACGAGGCTGCCATCGCTTTTTACACGCGCCTCGGCATGCGTGTGATCGGCGAAGCACCGGTGCAGATGGGCCCATACCGTTTTATAGATTATGTGATGCAAAAACCACTGCGACAAATGAACGAGTAAAAAGCAAAAATCATATGTTAAGAGTGGTGTGAGAACTTGAACTATTGGCAGGAAGCGTTAAATATAGCCCGCAAGCAGTATAGGTCATTTATGCTGCGATTTATGGAGATCAGATATCATGAGCCAGCCGATCAAAGTGCCTACATTGGGTGAGTCTGTGACCGAAGCGATTGTCGCCCGGTGGTTCAAATCCGTCGGTGATGCCGTCTCACAGGACGAGCCGATCGTTGAGTTGGAGACGGATAAAGTCACGCTGGAAGTGAATGCCGAAAGCGCGGGCGTGTTAAGCGAGATTCAGGTCGAAGAAGGCGCCACGGTCGAAGTCGGCGCGATTCTGGGCACGTTGAGCGAAGGCGATGCGAAAGCGGCCAAAGCCAACACCGCCAATGATGATAAAAAACAGGACGAGCCGAAAAAAGAAGCAGCAAAAGAAGAGGCGGCACCTGCCAAAGCCGCAAATGCTGACCACCCGCTGGCGCCAGCCGTGCAAAAGCTGGTGACGGAAAACAAACTCGACCCCAAGCAGATTCCGGCAACCGGCAAGGACGGACGCATCACCAAAGAAGATGTGCTTAAATTTATGGAAAGCGGCGGAGCCGCGAAAGCCGCGCCGGCAGTTGCTGGCCCGCTGTCAGACAAAGATCGCGAAGAACGTGTGCGCATGTCAGGCCTGCGTCGCAAAATTGCTCAGCGCCTGAAAGAGTCACAAAATACGGCGGCTATCCTCACCACCTTCAATGATATTGACATGGGGACGGTGATTGATTTGCGTAAAGAGTATAAAGAGGCCTTTGAGAAAAAGCACGGCATTCGCCTTGGCTTTATGGGCTTTTTTGTGAAAGCGGCGGTCGAAGCACTCAAAGCGATTCCGGAAGTGAATGCCCATATCGATGGTGATGAAATCGTATATAAAAACTACTACCACATTGGTGTGGCTGTTGGCACGCCACAAGGCCTGGTCGTGCCCGTGATTCGTGATGCGGATCATAAATCGCTGGCTGAGATTGAAGGCGAGATCGGCGAGATGGCTAAAAAAGCCAGAGACGGAAAATTGTCGATGGAAGATCTTTCCGGCGGCACCTTCACGGTCTCCAATGGCGGGGTGTATGGCTCGCTCATGTCCACGCCGATCATCAACCCGCCGCAATCCGGCATTTTGGGTATGCACCGCACCGAGCAACGTCCGGTGGTCGACAAAAATGGCCAGATTGTCGCTCGTCCGATGATGTATGCCGCACTCTCTTATGACCACCGTATTATCGATGGTCGTGAGTCAGTGACCTTCCTCAAAACCATTAAGGAATTGATCGAAGATCCGCGCCGGTTACTGTTGGGCGTGTAACGAACGCTATTCATATTACAGATGCCGGATAGTACACATGCATATTCGGCCCAGTTGCGATTAAGATAAAGGAACGATCATGGCAGATTATGATGTCATTGTAATTGGCGCCGGGCCCGGCGGATATGTAGCGGCAATTCGTGCGGCGCAACTGGGGCTCAAAACAGCTTGCGTTGAAAAACGCGATGCACTCGGCGGCACCTGCCTCAATGTCGGTTGCATTCCCTCTAAAGCCTTACTGCACTCATCGGAACTGTTTGAAGAAGCTGGTGCCCACGGCGCTGACCATGGCATTAAAGGCAAACTCTCAGTCGATCTTAAGGCCATGCTGGGCCGCAAAGACACCGTGGTGGGGGACCTGACCAAAGGCATCGAATTTCTGTTTAAGAAAAACAAGGTGGAGTGGCTTAAAGGGCTGGGCGCCATCACTGGTAAGAATGAAGTGACCGTCGGCAAAGACAAGCACACGGCCAAACACATCATCATCGCCACCGGCTCGGAAGTCACGCCACTGCCGGATGTTGAGATTGACGAAAAGCAGATTGTCTCCTCCACCGGCGCGCTGGATTTGAAAGAAGTGCCCAAAAAGCTTGCGGTCATCGGCGGCGGCGTGATCGGGCTGGAGCTTGGCTCCGTTTGGCGGCGCCTGGGCGCAGAGGTGACCGTGATCGAATATTTAGATCGCATCACGCCGACCATGGATGGCGAAGTCTCCAAGCAGTTTAAGCGTATCTTGGAAAAGCAGGGCATCACCTTCAAGCTCGGCACCAAGGTGACAGGAGCGAAGAAAAGCAAATCCGGCGTTGAACTGACGATGGAGCCTGCCAAGGGCGGCAAGAGCGAGACGCTCAAAGCCGATGTGGTGCTGGTCTGCATTGGTCGCCGCCCACATACCGACAAGCTCGGGCTGGATAAGGTCGGAATTGACCTGTCCGATCATGGCCGCATACCGGTCAACGCTAAACTGCAAACGAAAGTGGACAATATTTATGCCATTGGCGATTGCATTGACGGCCCGATGCTGGCTCATAAGGCCGAAGAAGACGGCGTGGCTGTCGCGGAATGGATCGCCGGGCAGGCCGGCCATGTCGATTGGGATATGGTGCCAAGTGTCATCTACACCATGCCGGAAGTGGCCGCCGTTGGCAAAACCGAAGAACAATTGAAAGAGGCGGGCACCAAATACAATGTTGGCAAGTTTCCATTCTCCGCTAACAGCCGCGCCCGTGCGACGGGCAATACAGATGGTTTCGTCAAAATCCTCACCAATGAATATGACACGGTACTTGGAGTGCATATTGTTGGCGCACAGGCCGGTACCATCATTGCGGAGGCCGTAACCGCCATGACCTATGGCGCATCGGCGGAAGATATTGCCCGTACCTGTCATTCGCACCCGGATGTCAATGAGGCGGTGAAAGAAGCAGCCCTGGCGGTTGCTGACCGCGCCATTCATGTGTGAGCAGCAGACTCAAAGCCAGCAAAAAATCCCGTAGCAGCGCTCCATCCCTTCCGTGAAAAGCAGGTACAGGGCGATGTCGATGCCGAGTAGCAGTACCAGCAGCGGCACGATAAGATACAAAAACAGCAAGCGATAGGCCGTGCGCGTCCAGCGCGGTGCGGGAATATGGTGGCCATAAACGCTGGTGATAGAATCCTTTGCCATGCTTCCCATATTGCCGTGATGACTGAATGCCCTATGGTGACATGCACTGACATTTTATTCAACTGATTGGCTATGTTGAAACTCCGCATCACCAACCCGCAAGACCCAATGCCCGAAAATGAGGTTTGCGGTGTGTTTCCACTTCAGCAAAGCGCAGCCTATGCCAAGGTGATGGAGCAAATTGACAATAAGCTGCATCTGCTCGAATGGGAAGAGCAGGGTGAGCGACTCGGCTTTCTTAGGCTCTATGAAAGAACCGCCTACCGTCCGTTTCACCTCACCCATGCCATGCGTGGCCCGGTATGGCTAACTGCTCAACCACCGGCCATAGCTGAAGTCGCAGAGCAGTTACGTCAGCATATCCCGAAAGACTGGCGTCGCTGGTGCTTTTGGATTCCGGAAGCAGGGGAAGCTATCGCTGATATAAAACAGGCGGGGTGGCGTCAGGTGGTCTCAGCCCATCATCTGGCCGTACTGCCATTGCATCAGGATGAAGCGACGCAGCAATCATTGCTCCACCCCAAATGGCAGACGAGCCTGACACAGGCACAGCAGACGAAACTGAAGATAGAGATCGGGGGGCTGGATCATCCACGCATTCATTGGTTGTTTGAAAATGATAAACGTCAGCGCAAGAAAAACGGCTATGAATCATTACCGCGCTGGTTCATTGAAGGGCTCTATGCACATGGCATGGCAATCGTCACCCTCTTTGCGATGGAAGGCGCGCAGCCAGTTGCCGCAATCCTGTGCTGTTTGCATGGCCGTACCGCCACCTATCAGATAGGCTACAACAGTCTGCGTGGGCGAGAGCTGAAGGCACATCATCTGCTGCTCTGGCGTGCGATGCGCCATGCGGTGACACAGAACATAAGCTGGCTGGATTTAGGCATGGTCGATACTGAGCGTGGGGCAGGCATTGCCCGGTTTAAGTTGGGCTGCGGCGCACAAGTGCGCCCTCAATCCGGCACCTTTGTCTGAGGTCTATACGTTCCGCTGGACGGCGAACGCATGGCGTTCGTATCCCTGCAGGGGAAACGCCCCCGGGTTTACCCGGGGTATGGATTTATATCTGGCCAGCCAGCACAGGAATGCTAAAGCATAAGGAAAGAAGTCAGGAAAGAAATAAGATGACGTTGATCACGGGAAATGCGACGGTTGCTGCCGTTATCGGCCATCCGATAGGTCACTCCCTGTCGCCGGTGTTGCACGGCTATTGGCTGCAACAGCATGGTATCAACGGGGCTTACGTGCCGCTTGATGTGGCACCGGAGGCGGTCGAGTATTGGTTATCTCTATTGCCACAAAGCGGCTTTGCCGGGGCCAATGTCACTATTCCATATAAGGAAGCGGCATTTCGCGCCGCCGATGAGCATGACGCAGCTGCTAGTACCATGGGGGCCGTGAACACTTTACTGTGCCGTGACGGCCGACTCGTTGGGATGAACAGCGATGCATTTGGCTTTGTTGAAAATCTTGACGAACAGGTGCCAGACTGGCGGCAAAAGACTCATAGCGCGATGGTGCTCGGGGCGGGCGGCGCGGCGCGGGCGGTGATCTATGCGCTGCTGGAGGCAGGAATCTCCACGATATGGCTTGCAAACCGAACATTGGCGCGTGCCGAGAGTCTGGCAGAGGCAATGGGAGAGGCTGTGCAGCCTATCGAATGGAGACATAAAGCTGACAGAATAAAGACTGTCGATCTGCTGGTGAACACGACATCGCTTGGCATGGATGGGCAGCCTGCGCTTGATCTGTCACTGGAAGCGATGCCTTCTCATGCCGTGGTGGCGGATATCGTCTACCAACCACTGGAAACCAAGCTGTTGCAACAGGCCAAAAAAGAAGGCTTACGAGCCGTTACCGGACTTGGTATGCTTATCCATCAGGGGCGACTCGGTTTTCGCCACTGGTTCGGCATCGATCCTTATCTGCCAGAGCAGCGCGCACCGTTGGAACGGCAATTACAGGAGCATATGAGCGCATGATTCGTATTGGCGTCACCGGCTCTATCGGTATGGGCAAATCAACGATTGCCCGCCAGCTTCGCGAGATGGGGTTGCCGCTTTTTTGTTCGGATAAAGCCGTGCACTGCTTGTTGGAGAAAGGTGGCGAGGCGGTCAGCGCCGTGGCAGAGGTCTTCCCGGCCACCTTGCAGTGTGAAGCGATTGATCGCAAAAAACTGGGAGCCGCCGTTTTTGATGATGAAGTGGCAATGGAAAGATTGGAGAATATTCTTCATCCGCTGGTGCGACAAGAACAGGAGCGCTTTGCACGGCGTCACGCGCGCGATTGGGCGACGGTGTTCGATATCCCTTTGCTGTTTGAAACGGGCGGCGAAAGGCGTATGGATGTTGTGCTGGTCGCCTCTGCCCCTTACCATATTCAGCAACAGCGCGTGCTTGCCCGTCCCGGTATGACAAAGGAGCGCTTCAAGGCGATTCTATCCCGGCAAATGCCGGATAGTGAGAAGCGACGGCGTGCCGATCGCGTGATTCACACTGGCGGCGGGTTGGCGCATAGCCGTCGCCAACTCAAAGAGTGCCTCGCCTGGCTTCGGCGTCACCACATGCAGGAGGAGCATCACCATGCGTGAGATCGCACTGGATACGGAGACCACAGGCTTTGAACCATCGGAAGGGCATCGTATGGTCGAAATCGGCTGTGTGGAAATGCAACACCATGTGCGGACAGGCCGCGTTTTCCATTGCTACCTCAACCCCGAGCGCGATATGCCGGAGCAGGCTTTCCAGGTGCATGGGCTATCAACAGAATTCTTGCAAGATAAGCCGTTATTTAAAGACTCGGCGGATGACTTTTTGGCATTTATCGGCGAGGCGCCACTGGTCATCCACAATGCGGCGTTTGATATGAAATTTCTCAATCATGAATTGGGCTTGCTGGGCAAGCCGCGCCTGCCGGATAACCGTGCCATTGATACGGTGCAGATGGCGCGTCAAAAATTCCCGGGCTCCCCGGCGAATCTCGATGCGTTATGTAAACGCTTTCAGATTGATTTATCCGCGCGGACGAAGCACGGCGCATTGCTTGATGCGGAACTGCTCGCCGATGTCTATTTAGAATTGATGGGGGGGCGACAGGATGCATTCGCCCTTGATATGCCGGCAATGCCGATAAGCAACCATGCGGTGGAAAGCCAGGATTACCAGCAGCTACTGGGCGATAAGAGGGAGTTTCCTCTCAGTGAAAAAGAGCAGGAACGGCATCATCGCTTCATTGGCGATATGAAAAAACCTATCTGGGCGGAGTATCAACCACAAGAACAACGTGATGCGTAAATAATCGATTGATTCTGCGCAAGCTTCCGTTCATAAAGGCTGCGTGCCCCAGTGGTGGAATTGGTAGACGCGGTAGACTCAAAATCTACTCTCTTCGGAGGTGGGGGTTCGAGTCCCTCCTGGGGCACCATACACAAAAGTCCGCCCATAGGGTGGCCTTTTGTGTATGGTATCCAAGGTATGACGAGAACCAAAGCGCAATAACCGCTTCCGGTTCGACAAAGACTCAGCGAGATACGCGAAGCGAAATCGAGCGCTAGGATTTGACGCGCATCAGAAATCGAAGATTTCTAGTGAGCATGTCCTCCTGGGGCAGCATTTGACTGTTCAGAAAAATTTAAAAAGCCAGACCGCTTAAACATTATCCTGACGTTTCTGCTGCTGCATTACCTTACTATACTCCGCTCCCAAAAGCAGGATAGAGCAGGAATACGATACCCATATCATCAGCAGGATGATCGACCCGGTCACACCATAAGCAGAGGCTGGCCGCGCCGTGCCAAAATAAATACCCAGCAAATATTCGCCCAGCATGAAAAGCGCGGTCGCGATCAATGCGCCAGGATAGATATTTTCCCAGGTCAGGTCGGTGTCCGGTAGCTTTTTCAGGATCACGGCAAACAGCAGGCTGATAATGAAAAGTGAAAAGCAGAGATTGAGACCATGCACGAGGAATACAAAGACATCCGGCAAATGACGGGCCACCCGAACAGCAAAACGCGCCTGACGCGCCATCTGATGGCTTGGAAAAGCGCAAACGGAAGCAGGATATTCAGGAGAAGCTGGACGCACACGATCAGAAGTTAGCGGCGGACGACCGCCGCAAGCAACGCGCCGAACAACGCCGCCTTGCAGCCGAACGGGCCGAAGCCCTCAAGCGCGATTTATTAGAGCGTGAGCAGCAAGGCATCCTAACCCGCGCCCGCAAAGCTATCGGTCAGAAAATCGACAAGGTGACTGACTGGATGCGCGGGCTGGTCAAACGCGATCCCATACCAAAGCAACAGGCACAGGATAAAGACATAGAAGCCCCTAAAAAAGCTGGCGATGCAAGGGAGATAGCCCACAAATCGGACTTGCAGTCGGCAGACCAGCAGCGGCAAGCGGATAAAGAACACGGACGCAAACGCTTATGGCCTCGCGCTCATGCTCGGCCACAGCGGCCAAAATGTGCATTGTTAGGCGGTTGGCTTCGGGCATATCCACGGCCACAAATTCCGCGCCGCTTTCCATCAGATTAGAAATAAACGCCACCGAACGGGCCAGACGATCCAGCCGCGCAATCAGCAAGGTAGCTTTTTGCTGGCGGCAAAGGGCAAGCGCATCAGCTAGGGCAGGGCGGTCATTCTTTTTGCCGCTCTCTATCTCGGTATATTCGGCCAGCAATGCGCCGCGCCCATGAATGAACCGCGTGACAGCCTCGCGCTGCGCTTCCAGCCCTAAACCAGAACGGCCTTGCCTGTCTGTTGATACCCTAAAATAGCCCACAAAATCAGTCATACGGGCAGTTTAGGGCAGAGGCGTATAAAATTCAAACGGTCGTTTGATATTTATATGAAGGATTTTTAGCCAAGAACAACGGTATTCCAATATTCTCTATGTTCATGCGTTAGGGCCGTATCTGTCTTGATCAGATCAACATAAGGCTGGAATATTTCTGCTGGGTTATCGACCATACGCAAGTAATATTTAATTGTAGGTATAACACCGTTAGCAATAATCTGACAGCCTGTTTTATCCCTCACTTCTTTGATTTTGGCAATCATAGTATCATCTGGTGTGCATTCTTTGTGCGTGGTTAAAACGTAATATCTGTTCACTTTTCTGCTAATCAGCTTTTTAGCCGAGTCAATAATCAGGTCTTCTGTGACATTGATATTGTGCTTTACTTCAACGGCTTCAAAAATGCCCTTATCCCTTTTAATCTCTATATCGCCGACCGCACCAGTTTGTGAATCCGCCGCAGAATGAAGCTCTAGGTCTTTCAGGCTCATTCCTTCATATCTACGCAGTTCAGGAATGATTACTTGGTAAAGTGCATAAAGTGCCAAAACTGGGAGACGTGATGCGCCTTGTGCTTTATACTGGTAAAAGAAATGCTGTTCGAAAAATGATGTTATTGTAGCTATGTCGTCTATCTCTGGGCAAATGAGATCAATATTCTTCTTGTCTCTGAGTTTCATTTGCAGAAATAACAGATAGCCAAGAGCTGGTTTCGCAATATCTACATCCTGCATCTGATGGTAAATATTCAGAAATGGATCTTTGATGGCTCCGATATTTTCGTCATATTCTA
>CAYSXY010000036.1:0-21464 GCA_964435165.1 uncultured Rickettsiales bacterium | reverse complement strand
TATAGTATTTAAAATCACTTGTGACGGAATGATGTTGAACCGCCTTGCCCTGCGCGGCGCTCTGTGCTAATCGTCGCCCTCGCATTCCGCGATTTTTTGTTTTCACTACCGCCCGGTTGATTGCCACGTGTCAGCACGCTCAGCAGAACAGATAATGATAGCCAAGCGCTATGCGAAAGCCTTGTTTGATCTGTGCGATACGACAGATGCTCAAAACAGGATGATGAAGTCTGTCGAGACTCTGAAAGATGTGATTGAAGGGCATGATCAATTGTGTGCCGCGTTAAAAGCGCCGGTTGTTAGCGTTGCTGAGAAAAAAGCTGTCATGTCAGCACTATGCGAGAAATTAGGATGTGATGATGTCACACAGCGCTGGATTGCACTGTTGGCCGAACATGACCGGTTGGCTGCGCTGCCTGCCATCGCCGCGCGCTTACGGTTGCTGGTTGATGAGGCTGCGGGCATCGTGCGTGCGCGTGTGACGGCTGCGCAAGCGCTGGATGACAATCAGACAAAGCAGATTCAGAGCCTTGTCTCAGAGGTGACGGGGAAAACACCTGAACTATCAGTGGAAACCGAGGAAGAATTGCTTGGTGGAGCGGTGATACGCCTCGGCTCGCTGATGATTGACGGGTCGTTGTCATCACGGCTTAAGCGCATGGAGCGGCATTTAAAATCAACAGCTGTTGCGGCGTGACCCATTTAAATGAACGTAACGGTGATATGTAAGTAGGAGACCATCGGTGGATATTAACGCTTCAGAAATTTCGACCATCCTGAAAAAGGAAATTACGAATTTTGATCAGCTTGCCGAATTGTCTGAGGTTGGACAGGTGGTTAAGGTTGGGGATGGCATTGCGACCATCTATGGGCTGGAACAGGTGCAGGCCGGCGAAATGGTTGAATTCTCCAGCGGTCTGAAAGGAATGGCGCTCAATCTGGAAGAAGATGCCGTTGGGGTCGTGATTTTTGGTGATGACCGGGAAGTCAAAGAAGGCGATATTGTCAAGCGCACTAACTCCATTGTGGAGGTGCCGACGGGAAAGGCATTACTTGGTCGCGTGGTTGATGCGTTGGGTAATCCTATTGATGGTAAAGGCCCCATTAAGTCAAAAACATCTAGCCGGGTTGAAGTCAAAGCGCCGGGAATTGTCTACCGTAAATCCGTGCATGAGCCCATGCAGACCGGGATTAAAGCCATCGACAGCCTGATTCCGATTGGCCGGGGCCAGCGTGAATTGATTATTGGCGATCGCCAGACCGGTAAAACCGCCGTCGCTATTGATGCGATTATTAATCAAAAGCCGGTGAATGCGACGGATGATGAGAGCAAAAAGCTCTACTGTATCTATGTTGCGGTTGGTCAAAAACGCTCAACAGTAGCGCAGGTGGTGAAGCGCCTGGAAGAGTCCGGCGCGATGGAATACACGATCGTCGTGAGTGCGACTGCCTCCGACCCGGCGCCCATGCAGTTTCTGGCGCCGTATACCGGATGTGCAATGGGTGAATTTTTCCGTGATAATGGGATGCACGGGCTGATTATTTATGATGATTTATCCAAACAGGCCGTGGCGTATCGACAAATGTCATTGCTTTTGCGCCGTCCGCCGGGCCGCGAAGCCTATCCGGGTGACGTGTTCTATCTTCACTCCCGTCTTCTGGAGCGGGCGGCGAAAATGTCGGATGATGAAGGGGCCGGCTCGCTAACAGCGCTGCCGGTGATTGAAACGCAGGCAGGTGATGTGTCCGCTTACATTCCAACCAATGTGATCTCGATCACCGATGGTCAGATTTTCTTAGAAAGTGAATTGTTCTATCGGGGTATTCGCCCGGCGGTGAATGTCGGTCTTTCAGTTAGCCGGGTTGGATCGGCGGCGCAGATCAAAGCCATGAAGCAGGTGGCAGGGTCGATTAAGCTTGAATTGGCACAGTTCCGTGAAATGGAAGCGTTTGCCCAGTTTGGCTCTGACCTCGATGCGGCGACGCAGCGGCTGATTGCCCGCGGTCAACGGTTGACGCAGTTGCTTAAACAACCTCAATACTCGCCGTTGCCGGTGGAAGAGCAGGTGGCGGTGATTTTTGCCGGGGTGAAAGGCTATCTTGATGATATAGCCACGGATGATGTTTCCGCCTTTGAAGATAAGCTGGTTCAGGAGTTGCGTGGTAATCAACAATCATTGTTGGATACGATCCGCAGTGATCAAAAACTGACCGATGATACAGAAAAGAAGTTGCATGCCATCATGGAAGAGATGGTGAAGCGCTTTCTGGCCAGTAAGTAAATAGGGGCATTTGGTGTCAGGTCTTAAAGAACTACGCATCCGTATCAATAGCGTTAAGTCGACGCAGAAGATTACCAAAGCGATGAAGCTGGTGGCGGCCAGTAAGTTGCGCCGCGCCCGTGAACAGGCGGAGGATGCGCGTCCCTACGCCGAGCGTATGGGGCGTATGATGCAATCGCTGCGCCAATCGGTTGTGGCTTCCGGTAGTGGCCCGGCATTATTAGCGGGTACGGGTGATGACCAGACGCACCTGCTTGTGCTGATCACCTCTGACCGCGGGCTCTGCGGTGCGCTCAATAGCGGCCTGGTTCGTGATGCACGCCGCGCTATGTCTGAACTACAGCAGCAAGGCAAGCGCGTTAAAGTGTTGGCCGTTGGGCGCAAAGCGTATGAGCAGCTTTATCGTGAACTCGGGGACGTACTGGTTGGGCGAGAAGCGCTGATGGATGGCAAAAAACTCGCATACAATGATGCCCGTCGTATTGCGACCGCCATTATCGAGCGGTTTGATCATGGTGAATTTGATAAGTGTACCATTTTCTATAATCGCTTTGAGTCGGCAATTTCTCAGAAAGTCACCAGAGAGCAATTGATCCCACTGCCTGAGGAGGCAGCAGAAGGTGGCGCGCAGGTGGAAACCATTGCAGCCTATGAGTATGAGCCCGGGGAGCAAGAAGTTGTTACGGCCTTGCTGCCCAAAAATCTGGAAGTACAAATCTATCATGCGCTGCTTGAAAATACCGCCAGTGAGCATGGTGCCCGCATGACGGCCATGGATAATGCCACCCGTAATGCCGGGAAGATGATTGATGAACTGACATTGAAGTATAATCGTTCGCGTCAGGCGGCGATTACCACTGAATTGACTGAAATTATATCCGGCGCTGAGGCGCTCTAGCCAGACAGCAGACAGACAAGGAGAGTTCGATGCCTGCGAAAAAAACCAAGACCAAAGCCGCGAATGCCAATGCAACCGGTAAGGTAACCCAGATTATTTCTGCCGTTGTGGACGCGCAGTTTGAGGAAGGCTCCCTGCCGCCGATTCTCAACGCGCTGGAGACGGAAGTTGATGGCCGCCGATTGGTGATGGAAGTTGCCCAGCACCTTGGTGAGGGCATGGTGCGCTGTATTGCCATGGATGCCACCGAAGGCATGGTGCGGGGCCAGGAAGTGGTCGATACGGGAGCGCCGATTTCCGTTCCTGTCGGCAAAGGAACGTTAGGGCGTATTTACAATGTGATTGGTGAGCCGATTGATGAGCGCGGTGAGTCCAAAACCACTGATGTATCTCCTATTCATGCCGAAGCACCTGCCTATGTTGACCAATCCACCGAGACGGAAATATTAGTGACCGGGATTAAGGTGGTGGACTTGCTCGCGCCTTATGCCAAAGGGGGTAAAATTGGTTTGTTTGGTGGTGCTGGTGTAGGCAAAACCGTTCTGATTATGGAGCTGATTAACAATATTGCGAAAGGCCATGGTGGCTTCTCTGTTTTCGCCGGTGTGGGTGAGCGTACCCGTGAAGGAAACGATCTGTACCACGAGATGATGGATTCCGGCGTGATTGATCTTGAGAAGCCTGAAAATTCCAAGGTGGCGCTGGTTTATGGCCAGATGAATGAGCCTCCGGGCGCGCGTGCACGCGTGGCGTTGACAGGGCTTACGATGGCAGAATATTTCCGTGACCAGGAAGGGCAGGACGTCCTGTTCTTTATCGATAATATTTTCCGCTTCACACAGGCGGGGTCGGAAGTATCCGCCTTGCTTGGGCGTATTCCCTCCGCCGTGGGTTATCAGCCAACGCTCTCAACCGATATGGGGGCGATGCAGGAGCGTATTACCTCGACCAAAAAAGGGTCGATTACCTCGGTTCAGGCCGTGTATGTTCCGGCAGATGATTTGACCGACCCGGCACCAGCCACGACCTTTGCCCACCTGGATGCCACCACCGTACTGAGCCGTCAGATCGCAGAATTGGGGATTTATCCTGCCGTTGATCCTTTGGATTCGACGTCACGTATTCTTGACCGTGATGTGCTGGGTGAAGAGCATTATACCGTTGCACGGGAAGTACAGCGTATTTTGCAGACCTATAAATCGCTGCAGGATATCATCGCCATTTTGGGGATGGACGAACTCTCGGAAGAAGATAAGTTGACCGTTGCACGGGCGCGTAAAATTCAGCGTTTTCTGTCGCAACCGTTCTTCGTGGCGGAAGTCTTCACCAACACGCCGGGTAAGTTCGTTGAACTTAAAGACACGATTGCCGGCTTTAAGGGCATTATTGACGGTAAATATGATGATTTGCCTGAAGGTGCTTTTTACATGGTTGGTACGATTGAAGAAGCGGTGGAGAAGGCCAAGAAAATGGCCATGGAAGCGGCATAATCGCGCATCGAGGATCAGTCTATGGAACATGCAGCCAACTTGCCAGA
This sequence comes from uncultured Rickettsiales bacterium, assembly GCA_964435165.1. Lineage (GTDB taxonomy): Bacteria > Pseudomonadota > Alphaproteobacteria > Rickettsiales > RI-342 > CAYSXY01. Next base: position 16,747 of record CAYSXY010000036.1, on the reverse strand, counting down.
CAATGTGACGCTGGAGATTGTCACGCCCGAATCGCTGCTCTTGTCGGAAGATGTGGCCATGGTGGTGGCTCCCGGAGTGGAGGGCGATTTTGGGGTGTTGTCTGGCCATGTGCCATTTGTCTCAACGCTGCGCCCCGGCATTGTGACGGTCTATGAGGCTGAACCGGATGTGGCAACACACCGCTATTTTGTCACTGGCGGGTTTACGGAGGCCGTGGCTTCGCGTTGCACGGTGCTGGTTGAAGAAGCGCGGGATATGGCCCACCTCACGCGTGATGATGTGGAAAAAGAAATAGAGCAGGCAAATCGCACCGTCCGTCGTCTGGAGGCAGAGGATGCGACGCCGCGTCAGCGTGCCCGTGCCCGTGCAAGGCTTGAGGCGTATGAGACATTGCGGGAGCTTTTAGCTTAGATAGTGTCGTCACGAGATGTTTAATGGCCTGCAAACTGCTATTTTCTGCGCTTAGATTCGCCTCGTTTTAACTCGGCTCACCCTCCGGGAGTTTTACTTCCAATGGCCTTTCGGCTCATTGTCGTCACATTCTCCATCTCGTGACGACACTATCTAAGTCTTTGATTTAGGGCTGGCATGGTTATTGCTGCTACGTTGTTTACAGTCTGTCATGATGCGCAGATGTGATTTAATAGCGGATGAAACAACAGGGAGTTCCAATGCCGACTGTTCTTGCCAGCAGCTGGGAAGTGAAAGAGCCTTCGGCGCATAAGCCGGACCATCGGCGTGATGTGCTGAATCATTCATCCTCGAATGATTATTGGGGGCAGGATGGGCTTCGTTTTGATGATGTGCTCGATAGTCTCAATCCGCTGCATCATTTGCCGGTTATTTCGACGATTTACCGACAGATGACCGGAGATGAGCTCTCCGACGGCTCCCGTATACTGGGAGGCTCACTCTATGGCGGGCCGATTGGCATGGTGGCATCATTGATTAATACCATCGTTGATCATGAAACAGGCCGCGATATCGGGGAGCATATGGTGGCGATGCTGGGCGGAAGCGATGATACGCCTGCCAGCAATCACGGAGCAATCAATGTGGCACAGGCCGAACGGGTTGTAGAGCCTTCGGACGTACTGCCCTGGCACTCAACCACGGCGCACCCCACACCGGCGGTGACCGTACAGGATTTGCCACAGCCGTCAGCGCTGCCGTGGCAAGAGGCATATCGCGCATCATATGAGCCGCCAAGCCCTCCTGCGAGTCTTCCCGTGGTTGATATGGACGTTTAATGGCTGGATCCGGCATTCACCCACAACAATTTATGCGGATGGCCGTGGCCCGAAAAAAGCGGTGCCGATGCGTACCATTGTGGCACCAAGTCGGATTGCTTCAGTGTAATCACCACTCATCCCCATACTGACTTCAGGCAGCCGGTGATCATTGGCCATTTGTTTGAGCCAGGCAAAGTGCGGTGAAGGTGGCTGCATCGCCGGGGGAATGCACATCAAGCCAATGACAGGCAAGGCTAATTCATCTCGGCAATAGTGAATGAAGGCGCCGCATTCCTGCGGCATGATGCCGGCTTTCTGGGGTTCTTCACCCGTATTTACCTGAATCAATAAAGGTGGAATTTCGAGCCCTTCTTTTGCATAATGTGCCAGCTTATCAGCGAGTTTTGGTCGATCAAGCGTGTGAATGACATCAAACAGTGTGATGGCTTCTTTGACCTTGTTGGTCTGCAAGGGGCCGATTAAGTGTAGTGCGATGTCGGGATAGTGCTGCGCCAGGTCAGGCCATTTGGATTGTGCTTCCTGCACGCGATTCTCTCCGAAGCAGCGATGACCCGCCGCCAGTGCGGCCTCTATGCGCTCTATCGGTTGTTGTTTGCTGACCGCGATTAGCGCCGGAAGGCGTTGACAGAGCAGGCTTTGGCTGCAACCTTCCTGCAACTGGTGTTGGAGTTGTTCCCGTCGCGTGGCAATGGATGTCATAGGAAACCCTGATGGAGAAAAAGATGGGCGGAAGCTATAGCAGCAAAGCGAGCGATTGCCCAGTGGCGGGCATTATCCGCCCCTTTTGCCTGATGACAGAACGACATCGCGGCGATGTGATGATGGCGATTGAACGGATGCCGCATGACAAAAGCTGGGTGGTGGTGCGTGATTATGATCATTCTAATAGGGCGGCGTATGCTGCCAAGCTATTGAAACTCTGCCGGGATAGGCGTATGCCTATAGCGTTCGGCATTCGCCATGAAGCCGATTATCGTCTTGCCAGACGCCTTGCATTCGATGGGGTGCATTTGCGTAAAGACGCGCTGCATCTCTTGCCTTATCTTCGGCAGATGCATCCCAGTCTGACGGTGACGGCAGGAGCGCGGCATGAGGGTGAGATAGCGCCATTGATTCGGCAGGGCGTTGAGGCGATCTTTTTTTCTCCAGTGTTTGCCACAGCATCGCACCCGACGATGCGGCCGCTTGGGTTGCTGCGTTGCCGGAAGGTGGCGTGGCGTTATCCAGGAAAAATCATTGCGCTGGGCGGCATTGATGCGCGCAGTTCCCGCCAGCTTTTTGCGACAACAAAGATCGCGGCGATTGCAGGAATTTCCCTCTTTATGAACGAAACGTTAAGCTGAGGGTGAGCGCCCAGATAGCTCAGGGCTTTACTAATGATTGTCCCTATCGCGACACAATTGTGGTAATCGCGCCACAGTCCCTTCGGAAACCCTGATGTTCAAGGCAAATTTTGATGGCAAATGTTTGCGTTGTTTAGTCCATATGCGTTAAGCAGAGGCCAACGTGCGTGCATTAGCTTGTACGCGTCATTTTTAGAAACTGCATCATCTGTAAGGAAGATTGCTATGAAACAGTTGTTATTAGGCACAACCGCACTGTTCGGTGCTGCTTTCATTGCCGGTTCGGCAATGGCGGAAGCGCCGAGAGTGTCTGTCGGTGGTTTCATCGACTTTCAGGCTGGTATGGTAGATGAAGATCTCGATACCAACCGTAGTGATTACGAATTCCGTAACGACACTGAAATCCACTTCTCCATTGATGGTAAATCCGACAATGGCCTGGGTTATGGTGCCGTTATCGAGTTAGAAGCTGACGTCACCGGCGATCCGGATGGCGAAGGTCTGAATTCCGATCGTACGTTCATCTATCTTGAAGGTGGCTGGGGTCGTTTTGAACTTGGTGCTAACCAAGGTGTGACCCGGACCATGTCTGTTGACGCAGCGACGTTTGCCCGCGCAACCGGCGGTGTTGATGGTGATTTCTATCACTTCATCAATCCGGCAACATTTGCGCCTGGCTTTATCGTGCGTCCCGACCTGCTCCTGGATCATGGTTCGCCAACAACCGGTCAATCCGGTCTGACGGAAGACCAGAACAAAGTGGTTTATTATTCGCCACGCTTTAATGGCTTCCAGTTTGGTGCTCATTTCATCCCGGATACCGGTGATGTGGGCAACCCAGGTCTCGGTTTCTCCGGGTCGAACAATGCTGGACAGGCTGAGAATGTCTTTGGTGCTGGTTTGAACTATAGCGGTCAATTTGACAATGTTGGTATTGTTGTGTCGGCGGTTGGTGAGACCGGTTCGGCAGAAGCTGCCGGTCAGGATGATTACCAGGCATATGATCTGGGTCTGAACCTGTCTTACATGGGCTTCACCGTTGGTGGTTCATGGGGTGATTTTGAAGATGCATTCGCTGCGCCGGGTGCTAGCTTCGATGCTAATTACTGGACCCTTGGTGCCGGCTATGATTTCGGTGCTTTCGGTGCCAGTGTGACCTACCTTGATAGTGAGCTTGCAAACAATGATTTCCAGAACATTTCTGTTGGTCTGGATTACATGCTTGCTCCGGGTCTCGTGCCATACATTGAAGCGAGCTTCTTCGAGTTCGATCAGGCCGGCACAGGCGGTATTGAGAATGATGGTACGGTTGTCCTGCTGGGTACCGAACTGTCCTTCTAATACACAGACAGTATAACTGCTGAAAGGGCGGTGCGCTTGCGCCGCCCTTTTTGTATGTGTGCGGTTTTTCGTGTGATGTGCCATTGCCACGGCTTGTAAAAATCGCTAAGAGTCAGAAGGAATGTCTGGCCATGATCATGTTCATGATCTTTCACGGCTTGTATTAGTTTACGTTATGCGGGTGCAATTGTTTCCATGATACGTTATTTTTTCCTTCTGGTTGCCATATCCTTTTTATTCATGCCGATATCCGGCTGTGGTTCAATTAAAGCAGACGAAGATACAACCTATCCGATTGATCCCGATGATGCGCGGCGGATAAGCCGCGGCAGGTTGACCGGGCCGGATGGCTGGACATTGTTCGGTCGTGATGACTCAAGCGCTGGTGTTGCCACTGGCGGGGTGTCATCCATTGCGGTGAATAGCCTGCTGTGGAAAGCAACGCTGGATACGGTTTCGTTTATGCCACTTGCCTCTACCGATCCCTTTGGTGGGGTGATTATTACCGATTGGTATGAGTCCCCGGAAAAGCCGGGGGAGCGGTTTAAATTACATGTGGTTATCAGTGACCGTGCGCTGCGTGCCGATGCGCTGAATGTCAATGTGTTCCGCCAGGTGCGTGGTGATGATGCCCAGTGGCGCGATGTTGCCGTCTCCAAAGGGTTAGGGCGTGATTTTGAAGATATTATCCTGACGCGTGCGCGCGAATTGCGCATGAAGCAGGGCGGATAACCGATCGCCGTTTCAACGCGTATCATATGGCAATGTGCTGACCATGAGTGACCCAACGATTCCGCGCTATAATGCAAAAGACGCCGAACCGCGCTGGCAGCGGCGCTGGGAAGATGCCGGTGTGTTTCACGCGAATGATCAAAGCGACAAACCGCCTTTTTATGTGCTGGAAATGTTCCCCTATCCCTCCGGGCGGCTGCATATGGGCCATGTGCGTAATTACACGCTGGGTGATATGATGGCCCGTTTCAAGCGGGCGCAGGGCTATGAAGTGCTGCATCCGATGGGATGGGATGCGTTTGGCCTGCCGGCAGAAAATGCGGCTATTCAACATGATACGCACCCGGCCGACTGGACCTACGGCAATATCGATAATATGCGCGACAAGCTGAAGGCCATCGGCTTGTCTTATGACTGGCAGCGCGAACTGGCAACCTGTTCACCCGATTATTATCGTCACGAGCAAAAGCTGTTTCTGGACTTTTACCGCGCCGGCCTGGCTTATCGCAAAGATTCGATGGTTAATTGGGATCCGGTTGATCATACGGTACTGGCCAATGAACAGGTGATTGATGGCAAGGGCTGGCGTTCGGGTGCGCCGGTCGAGCGCAAAATGCTCTCGCAGTGGTTTTTGAAAATTACGGCATTTGCTGACGATCTGCTGGAAGGGATTCAGGCATTGAATCACTGGCCCAATGCGGTGCGGGCCATGCAGGAGAATTGGATTGGGCGTTCGGAAGGGCTCCGTTTCTCCTTTGCGATGGAAGGACGGGATGATCGGCTTGAAGTGTATACAACGCGGCCTGACACGATTTTTGGCGCGACATTTGGCGCAATTTCGCCGCAACACCCGCTAGCGCAGCAACTGGCGGAGGCGAGCCCCGACGTTGCCGATTTTATTGTGCGATGCAATGCGCTGGGAACCAGCGAAGCCGCCATCGAATCTGCCGAGAAGGAAGGAATCGATACAGGCATTCGCTTGAAGCACCCGGTGATTGAAGGAAAAACACTGCCACTTTTCATCGCCAATTATATTTTGATGGATTATGGCACCGGGGCTATTTTTGGTTGCCCGGCGCATGATCAGCGAGATCTTGATCTGGCCCGAAAATACGACCTTGAGGTTATCCCGGTTGTTGCCCCGGAACATGCCGATCCAGCGCTGTTTCACGTGAAACATGAGGCTTACACAGGCCCGGGTGTAATGATCAATTCTGACTGGCTGAATGGCAAATCGATTGCCGATGCAAAGGAGGCGGCGATTGGCTGGTTTGAAGAGCAGGGAACGGGGACAAAAGAGATCAATTTTCGCCTGCGTGACTGGGGCGTTTCGCGCCAGCGTTACTGGGGATGCCCCATTCCGATGATTCATTGCGATGCATGTGGCATTGTGCCGGTGCCAGATGCAGATCTGCCCGTGACCTTGCCAGAAGATGTGTCGTTTGATCAGCCGGGTAACCCTCTTGACCGTCACCCACGCTGGAAGCATGTGGCGTGTCCTGAGTGCGGCGGTGCGGCCCAGCGGGAGACCGACACGTTTGATACATTTATGGAGTCATCCTGGTATTTCTTTCGTTTTGCCAACCCGCAAAGTGAAGCGTCATTAGATAAGGAAGCGGTGGCGCGTTGGGCACCGGTGGATGTGTATATTGGCGGCATTGAGCACGCGATCCTGCATTTGCTTTATGCGCGGTTTTTCACGCGGGCACTCAAGCAATGTGGCTACGTTGATTTTGATGAACCTTTTGTCGCCCAACATGCGCAAGGCATGGTGACGCACGAGACATTCAAGGATGCAGAGGGTGACTGGCTCTACCCGGAGGAGGTGGTAGAGAAAGAAGGAGCCTTGGTTCATGCCGAGCGCGGCACAGCGGTGACACGCGGCCGGATCGAGAAAATGAGTAAATCGAAAAAAAATATTGTTGATCCTGAGCATATTATTGCCAGTTACGGCGCGGATACAGCGCGGCTTTTCATGCTTTCAGATTCGCCGCCGGAGCGTGACCTGGAATGGACTGAAGGCGGCATTGATGGCGCCTGGCGCTATGTTCAGCGCATTTGGCGGTTGGTTATGTCGCATAAGGCGATGATCGCGCCCCATATAAGCGCGTGGGAGGCCGGAACGGCTGAGTTTGATGTTATTAGCAGTGCTGACGCCCTTTCCCTGCGCCGTGTGGCCCATAAAACCATCGTAGCGGTGAGCGAGGCGATTGAGGAATTTCGGTTTAATAATGCAGTGGCGCGCATTCGTGAATTGACCAATGCCCTGGAAGGGGCTGAGGTCAATTCACAGGCGCAACAACAGGCGCTCGCCGAAGGCGTTATTGTTGCATTACATTTGCTGCAGCCGATCATGCCGCATCTGGCTGAAGAGTGCTGGGCGGAGCTGGGCGGCCAGACCATGCTCTGTCAGCGTTCATGGCCGGAGGCGGATGAAGTCTTGCTCGTGGATGATGCGGTGACGGTGGCGTTGCAGGTGAATGGCAAATTGCGAGGCACGATCGAACTGCCGAAAGGCATGGCTAAGGATGCGGCTGAATCGCAGGCGATGGGCCATGAGGCGATCCAGCGGGCGATTGAAGGCAAAACGGTGCGTAAGGTGATTGTCGTGCCGGATCGTATCGTAAATGTCGTCGCCCAGTAACGCTGTTCTCACGCACTATATTCGGCAATGGCACTTGTGTGAAGACGGGCTTTTGACTGAGACACCGTCAAGCTGGCTTCAGCCGGTTGAGTTTTGTGATCAACCCGCGATGCTTAAATGCTATAAACCGCATTCAGATGAAAAAGAATCGGATGCTATATTAGCTGCATATCAAGGAAACGGGGCGGTTAAGGTTTTGGCTGCTGCCGAAGGTGCGATATTGCTGGAGCGCCTTATGCCAGGAGATGCGCTGAGTCGCTATGTAGTTAATGGCGATGATCGTGAAGCAACGGCTATCTTTTGCGGCCTGGCTCAGAGATTGCAAGGTGCGCCAGCTATCCCCAGGGCGGCCAAACCATTGCGACAGCTAGCAGATGTTTTTTCACGCTACGTGCAACTTAGCTTTCAACCGCTGCTACCTGGTATAGTGACGGATGCAGCGTCGCTATTTCAACAATTACAGGGCCAGTCAGACAGGGCTGTGCTTCTTCATGGTGATTTGCATCACGACAATATTCTCTATGGCAACAATCGTGGGTGGTGCGCCATTGACCCAAAAGGTTATGTGGGCGACCCTTTATTTGAGGCTGGCCCTTTTCTTAAAAACCCTATCGGCCCGGATTATTACGCATCATCAGGGATTGTGCAGGCGCGTATTGATACCATCCGTGCCTTAACAGGCTGGGATGCGGATAAATTATTGCAGTGGGCCTTTTGCTATGCTGTTATCAGTGTCATCTGGAGTATAGAGGATGCGGAGTATAATGCCGATATGCTCACGATGCCGACATTGTTACATTCAATGATTTCTCTATAAACGGTGAAAGGGTTGCAATGCTTCGCCTTCTATGGTGCCTGTGTTTTGTTCTGTCCGCTTGTTCGCTGAGGCCTGTGTATCAACAGCCATCGACTGATGAGGCTGCCCCGGCACACAGCCTGCCGGGCATTGCGGTGGAAGTTATGCCCGAGTCCCGACCTGCGCAGCTATTGCGGATTGCATTGGAAGATCTGCTGCGTCAGTCCGGAGATGAGTCTGTTTATCGGTTGGTATCGCGCCTTGAGTATGAGCGATACCCGATCGGGATTGAGCGCAGTGGTCGGATTTCGCGCTATAATCTCTCATTTTCGTTGAATTACCAACTGGTGGAGCAGGCATCCGGGCGTCAGGTGACGTCTGGCACATTGCGCAAGCTCTCGAGCTATAATGAAGTTGTGTCAGATTTTGCCTCTTACATGGCGGAAAAAGATGCGGTTCGCCGAGGTGTGGACGAATTGGCCGCGGAATTACGCAACCGTTTGATTCTGGTGCTCAAGGAGCCGCGCGCGTGAAACTGAAACCGGCTGCCATTGCCTCCATGCTGGCAAAGCCAGAGGCGCCGCGCCTCTGGCTGGTATATGGTGCGGATGCCTCACAAGTACGAGATACGGCGCTTTCCATTCGCCAGGCGGCTGAGGCCAAGCAGCCATTGGTGGAGCGTAAACTCACTCAGGAACAAGTAACGGCTGGCGAGATACTATTGGCTGATGAATTGCGTGCCGTCAGCTTGTTGGGCGATGTGACCTTTCTTCATCTTACTCAGGCCTCTGACGGCATCACAAAGGCGCTCAGAGAGCTGGAGCAGCTACTGCCCTGCCCAAACCTGCTGATCGTTGAGTCCGGCACTCTGGGGCCGCGCTCGACGCTTCGGCAGTGGTTTGAGAAACAGCCTCAGGCTGCTGCGGTGGCCTGTTATGCCGAGGAAGGTGCCTCGCTGTTTCGTCAGATCGAACAATGGCTGGCAGCCGAAGAACTGACAGCCGACCGAGAGATGGTGCAGTATCTGGCCGGACAATTGCAGGGCCAGCAAGGAGCGCTGAAGCAGGAAATGACTAAACTGGCGCTTTATAAGGGCGGCGCCGGTGCGGTGAATGAAGCAGACCTTGCGTGCTTGTCTGTGCCGCAGGCGCAAGGCGCGCTGGATGATGTGATTTGTGCGTTAATGGATGGCAATGCGGTGGCGTTGGACCGGGCATTACAGAGCGCACAGCAGGAAGGCGTTGCGTTAATCTCTTTGTTGCGCAGTCTGGGTAACTATGTGCTACGGTTGCTTGATCTCCATGCCCGTCAGCAGGCGGGGACGAGTCTGGATATGGCAATGAAACAGTGCCGGCCGCCTGTCTTCTTCAAACAACAGGCGCAGGTGCGACGGCATTTGCAGGCATGGCCCGCGGATGCATTATGCCGGGCAGCAGCCTTGATTTGTGCCATGGAATTAATGGCAAAACAGTCTTCTCTGGCCATGCCTCATCTGGCTGGGAGTTGGTTGGGATTGAAGATGCGCTCGGTTAAACGACCGGCAATGTCCGCTTAAACAACACCGCCTAAGCGCCGAAGGACGTCATCCAGATCTTCCAGCGACTCATAGCTAATGACAATATCACCCTTCTGACCGCGATCAAAAATCTCGACATTAAGGCCGATATTTTGTGACAATGCCTGCTCCAGGCTGAGGATATCATCGTCTTTTTTGGCATGACGCAGTGTACGACTCCCTTTGCCGGAAGCGCTTTCTTTTTTTGCTTTAGAGGCGGTAACGGCATTCATATTACGGTTTTTGGCCAGATTTTCCGTCTGGCGCACGCTAAGACCGCGATCAATGACGGTGCGAGCCAATTCTGCCGGGTTTTCCGCGCCTATCAACGCCCGCGCGTGACTCATGGAGAGTTTGCGGTCATTGATGTAGCTTTTGACATCTTCCGGGAGCCCGAGCAGGCGCATCATATTCGTTACATGGCTACGACTCTTGCCGACAACGGTGGCTAATTCCTCCTGCGTATAACCGAACTCATCCATCAATCTCTGGTAGCCTTCAGATTCTTCCAATGGATTGAGGTCCTGGCGCTGCACATTTTCAATGAGGGCAATTTCCAGGGTTTGCCGGTCATCCAGTTCCTTAATAACCACCGGAACTTCTGAGAGATTTGCCATTTTAGCGGCGCGCCATCGACGCTCGCCCGCGACGATCTCGTATGAACCATCTTCCAAGGCTCTGACAACCAGTGGTTGAATAACGCCGTTGCGTCTAATGCTCTCCGCTAGTTCTTCCAGCTCTTCTTCGGCAAAATATTTGCGTGGCTGGAACCGGCCTGGCTGTAGTGCATCATGCGGCAACATGTTGCTCTGGCCGACGATATGAGGCTCATCATTGGCGGCATCATTTTCTTCATATTCTTCTTCGTCTAACAAGGCGGAAATGCCTCGTCCAAGACCTTTGCTCGCGGCGGCATTCATGCGACTTCTTTCTCCTTATGGTGGGTGATGGCGGCTTTCTCCCGGCTTAACACTTCGCGCGCCAGCGCCATATAGGCGCGTGCGCCCGTGCTGCGATGATCATAGAGTAGCGCGGGTTTGCCGTGAGACGGTGCTTCTGAAATACGAACATTGCGTGGGATGACCGTTTCATAGACTTTCTCGGCCATAAAATCGCGAACATCCTGTTCAACCTGGAGCGAGAGTTTATTGCGTCGATCCACCATTGTCAGGACGACGCCCATCATCTCCAGTTCTTTATTGAGTTTTTGTTTCACGCGGCGGATGGTCGCGATGAGGTGCGATAATCCTTCCAGGGCGTAAAATTCGCATTGCAAGGGGACCAATACCTTGCGCGAGGCGGTAAAAGCATTGAGTGTCAATAATCCAAGTGATGGCGGACAATCGATAAAGATATAGTCGTAATATTGTTCAAGAGCGGTAATTTGCTGTTTCAAAATGTAGGTGCGTTGTTTCACCTCTATCAGTTCCAATTCCGCAGCAGACAAATCAACGGTCGATGGCACCAGATGCAGCCGTGGTATGGCCGTTGGCAGTATGGCCTCATTAATATCGATTTCGTTGATTAAAAGATCATAGCTGGTGATTTTACGATCCTTTGGCTCAATGCCAAAGCCAGTGCTGGCATTGCCTTGAGGGTCTAAGTCAATCAACAATACTTTGCGTTCAATCGCCGCCAGCGCGGTGGCGAGATTAACGGCCGTGGTGGTTTTGCCCACGCCGCCTTTTTGATTGGCGACAGAAATGATATGCGGTGTGCGGGTCATGCTTTCTCCTGAACTTGGCAAAGCTTGAGGATTGCGCCTCCGGAATGAAGTTTGCTGGCGATTATTTCAAGGTCAAAAGACCATATTGCGCGCGCTGCTTCTATTTCTTTAGAGTAATTTTTGCCTTTAGGGAAGAGGCAAAGCGTGGTCGCATCCCGTAAGTGTGATGAGAGCGCCAAAAGCTGCGTCAAGGGAGCGCAGGCGCGACTGGTGATGATGTCAGCCGGTGGAAGCGAGAGAGATTCGATGCGTTGCGTATGAACGGTTATCTGGGGGCAGGTTTCACGTGAAACGTCAGCCATTGATAGCTGGCGGGCCGTTTCTTCAAGAAAAATAGATTTGCGTCGGTCGCTTTCGACCAGGTGGAAATGGTGCGCCGTACAAATGGCCAGAGGGATGGCCGGGAGTCCGCCGCCTGAGCCCAGGTCAATAATCTGTAAAGGGGTGCTGTCTGCTGGTAATAGTGGACACAATTGCAGTGCGTCGGCGATATGACGGGTCCAAATATCGGGAATGGTTGAAGGTGCGATAAGATTGATCCGGCTCTGCCATTGGCATAAAAGCGACACATAGAGACTGAGTCTAAGAAACTGATTATCGCTCACGTTGATATCAGCATGTCGCGCAAGCGAGGCGATGTCACAAGGAGGTGGTTCAGGCGGCATCGCGCTGGCGCAAATGGTGTAGCACGGCCGTGATGGCAGCCGGAGTCACGCCTGGAATGCGCAAGGCGGCGCCGACGGTTTCTGGCTGGGCCGCGCTTAATTTTTCGCGCATCTCATGTGATAAAGATGGCACAGCAGTATAATCGAGTGATGTCGGAAGGTTGATCGATTCGTCTCGGCGGAACATGGCTATTTCCTGTTCCTGACGCTTGAGGTAGCCCGCATAGGTGGCAATGATGTCCAATTGCTCTTTGACGTCTTCGGGCGGCAATTGATAATCCGGCCATAATTTCTGTAGCGTTTCATGTGAAACGTTGGGCAATGAAAGTAGCTCCAGGCCGGATCGGCGCACACCATCCTGACGGATTGAAATGCCCACAGAGGCTACCTGATTTGGCGTTGCGCTGTGCTCCTCGAGAAATGTTTGGGCCGCCGTCAGCGCTTGTTGTTTCACGTGAAACTGCCGTTCTCTTGGCCCTCTACAAAGGCCAATTTCGATGGCTTTGGGGGTGAGACGAAGATCTGCATTGTCCGCACGCAGGCTCAGGCGAAATTCAGAGCGAGAGGTGAACATACGGTATGGCTCTTGGGTGCCTTGCGTTACCAGATCATCAATCATCACGCCGATATATGATTCCGAGCGGTCTAATGTAAAAGGCGCATTGCCTGCTGCTAGCCGAGCGGCATTGATGCCGGCGATCAGGCCCTGACCGCCTGCTTCTTCATAGCCGGTGGTGCCGTTGATCTGCCCGGCTAAAAACAGCCCGTGAATTTTTTTGCTTTGCAGGTCATGACGTAATTCTCTCGGGTCAACATAATCATATTCGACGGCATAGCCGGGTTGCAGAATGTTGGCGTGTTCTAGCCCGGCGATGGATTGTACGACCTGTTGCTGAATATCAATTGGCATTGATGTGGAGATGCCGTTAGGATAAATCACGTCATTTTCCAGCCCTTCTGGCTCCAGAAACACCTGATGCCGTTCTTTGTCGGCAAACCGCACGATCTTGTCTTCAATCGAAGGGCAATAGCGCGGCCCGCCTGCTTGAATTTGACCCGAATAGATAGGGCTTTTATCCAGATTATCACGTAATAATTGATGGGTTTTATTGTTGGTATAGGCGATGTGGCAGGTGATTTGTTGGCAGAGAATCGAGCTGTGCAGATAGGAGAATGGCTTTGGTGTATCATCGCCGGGCTGTGCTTCCAGCGAGGCCCAGTCGATAGAGTCGCGGTGTAAGCGGGGCGGTGTGCCTGTTTTCATGCGGCCCAAGCGAAACTGATGCCTGGCTAATGTCTCGGCGAGGCCGACCGAAGGGGCTTCGCCAATACGCCCCGCGGCGGTTTGTTTGGGGCCCATATGAATAACGCCGCGCAGAAAGGTTCCTGTGGTGATAATCACTGCCGGGGCGTGCCATTCGCGCCCATCGCTGTCCACGACACCTGCGATCGTTTCACGTGAAACAGAGGCGTTATTATTCTGTGTGTGTGATGTTATAATGTCTTCAATGCTCAGCTCACGAATATCCATGTTGTTGTATTCCGCGAGGAGTGCCTGGACCGCTTGCTTATATAAAGCACGGTCTGACTGGGCGCGTGGCCCGCGCACGGCGGGGCCTTTGCGCATGTTGAGCATTTTATAGTGTATGCCGGCGCGGTCAGCGGCAATGCCCATGATGCCGTCCATCGCATCGATTTCACGAACGATGGTGCCCTTGCCGATACCGCCAATGGCCGGATTGCATGACATTTCACCAATGGCATTGCGTTTTTTGGTCGCGAGCAGCGTACGTGCTCCAAGGCGTGCTGCAGCGGCGGCTGCTTCTGTGCCTGCGTGCCCGCCGCCAATAACAATGACATCATACTGTTGCTTCATGGTTTTCCTGCCATTTGCCATTTATGTTTCACGTGAAACATGTTGGCTGTTTATTTTCTCTTGGTTGGCGCCGAGCTTAATCTAAGCTCCGCGCCAACGCAATATTTTCACGCACCGTTATTGTTTCTTCGTTGACCATTGATGCTTTCCTTTGCCGGGTGGTGTGTCGCTGTGTCTGTTTCTGTGGGGGGATTGTAAATCCGTGTTATTTGCCAATACAAAACTCACTGAAAATACGATCTAACACTTCATCGACAGAAATATGTCCGGTGATGCTGCCGATATAGACCGCCGCCTGGCGGATATCTTCGCAAAGCAGCGCCAGTTCATGATCCGCTGATAATCGGCGTAACGCTCCCGCGGCCTGGAGTAGTGCATCGCGGTGACGCTGGCGAGTCAAGAGCACATCTTTGCCGGAGGCGAAACGTTCCTGAATCATATCAATCAGGCGGGCCTCAAATGCATCGAGATTTATTTGTTCCGTCAACGAGATAGGTAAGGTTTTGTTAGTGAGTGTCGGCGTATTGTCCGCCCCTTTTGCCAATTGGTCGATTTTATTGGCTAATAGGAGTGTTTTGCCGGGGTGGAGTAGTTCCGGTTCCGGCTCCATGACTGCATCATATAGTTGCAGGCATAAATCGGCCTGTTGTGCCTGAAAGTGGCTGCGACGAATGCCTTCCTGTTCGATGACATCTTCCGTTTCGCGTATGCCGGCGGTGTCGGCCAGCATGACCGCGTAACCGCCAATATTCATTGCCACTTCCACCACATCCCGCGTGGTGCCGGCATGATGTGAGACGATGGCTGCGTCTCGTCCGGCCAGGTAATTAAGTAAGGAGGATTTGCCGCTATTGGGTGGGCCGATAATCGCAATGCGTATCCCGCTGCGGATGCGCTCGCCAATGTGATGATCATCCAGGTGCGTTTCGATCTCCTTACACAAGATGTTGAGTTTAGTCAGGGCATCATCGAGTACATCTTGTGGTATGTCTTCTTCCGGAAAGTCGATCAGCGCCTCCATGCGGGCTAGGTGCGTCAGGGCGGTGCTCCGCCACTGCGTGTAGCGTTTGCTTAACCCTCCTTGTAATTGTTCTAAGGCAAGTTTCTTTTGCTCTGGGGTTTCGGCATCAATTAAATCGGCCAGCCCTTCTGCCTCGGTTAAATCCATTTTGTGATTGGCAAAGGCAATGCGAGAGAATTCTCCCGGCTCGGCCATGCGCAACCCCTCTATGGCCCCCAATGTTTCCAGCATTTCGGTCATCACAGCGTTGCCGCCATGGATGTGTAGCTCCAGGCAATCTTCTCCTGTGAAACTCTTCGGCGAAGGAAAGCGAATGGCCAGGCCTTTATCGATCAGTTGCTTCGTCTGTGGGTGAAGAAACTGGCAGTAGGCTGCGTGTCTGGGAGGTGGAAGTGACGTGACTCCCAGCGCCAGAAGCGTATTATCGCAAGCGGGCCCGGAAAGGCGAATAATCGCCACTCCCGCGCGCCCCTGTGCTGATGACAGAGCAAAAATCGTCATATATTTCTCAGGCCATTTTTTAACGCGCGGTATTTGTGCTGTGTCTATGATTGTTTGGCGGCGGCTTATAACAAATATCCACAGGGTTGTAAAAGGTGAGATTGGGCGATATGCCGTTTTCATTATAGCAATGATTATGGATCATGATTGAAACAGTGATTTTTCATGATGCGGTATAGACGGTTTTAAGATGTCGAAAGCGATTGTGGTGCATGAGCCCGGTGGGCCGGAGGTGCTTTGCTGGGAAGAGTGGGATGTGATGGAGCCCGGCCCGGACGAGGTGCTGATCAAGCAACTGGCTGTGGGGGTTAATTTCATCGACACCTATTTGCGCTCGGGCGCCTACCCGGCGGCGGATTATCCGTTCGTGCCGGGTATTGAGGCGTGTGGTTTGGTGATTCGCGCCGGGGCGAATGTTTCGGATAGCGTGTCTATCGGGGATCGTGTGGCCTATGGTATCAGTGCGCCAGGTGCCTATGCCCGTTTCCGAACCATGGATGCCAACTATTTGACCCGCGTGCCGGACGAGATTTCGGATGCACAGGCGGCTGCGGTGCTGACCAAGGGCCTCACCGCCCATTACCTGGTCACACATACATATTTTGTGAAGGATCAGAGCCGGGTGCTGGTGTATGCTGCGGCTGGTGGTACAGGATTATTCATTACCCAGTGGGCGCGGTACCGCGGAGCACAGGTGATTGGGCTTGTTGGTGCTGATGAGAAAATGGCGCTCGCTGAAGCGAATGGCTGTAACCATGTGATTAATTACCGCAAGGATAATGTGGTTGAGGCTGTCCGAGAATTGACAAATGGTCAGGGTGTGAATGTTGTTTATGACTCGGTCGGCAGAGATACGCTGATGCAATCGCTGGATTGTCTGGCGCCATTGGGATTACTGGTCAGTTTTGGTCAATCGTCCGGTGTGCCGGAGCCGGTGGATTTGGAAATGCTGCGCGACAAAGGATCGCTTTTTGTTACACGTCCGTCCCTGTTTGATTACAAGCGGGATGTCACTCTATATCATGCAGGTATAGCCGAGTTGTTTGATATGGTGCTGCACCGACATCTTAAAATCAACGTGATGCAGACATACAATATAGAAGATGCCGCTCAGGCACATGCTGATTTAGAGGCAGGAAATACCGTCGGCTCCAGTGTGTTGCTGTTTAAATAAATGAATCTAGTTCAGGCGCGCTTTTTATGCTTGCCAAGGCCCATATGCTCATCTATAAGCGCAATCCCTCTCACGAGAGTGTTTGGGAAGTTGATTGACAATTTGGATATATTAGAACC
>CAYSXY010000035.1:0-22175 GCA_964435165.1 uncultured Rickettsiales bacterium | reverse complement strand
AAAGCATTCACTGATCCTGCTATTTAATAAATCTCTTATTGGTTAGCAATGCCAAAATAGAAGACTTAACTTCATCTTCGAGCCCCAGACAAACTGGATCAATCATATCGCTAATTAGATAAAATTTAAGATAATTAATCATGAAAATTTCGCAGTTGTTAATCTTTATGCATCATGATGACAATACATTATCACTCAATTTATAATAATAAGAAAAATCATGGCCAAGTTAATCGATCCCCGGTTTTCCTCGACCAGTCTCTCCTCACTTAATGACACTACGGACGATCTGTTTCTCTTTATACAAGATGATCAGACTGACCATTTACCCTCAAATACTGGCATGGATGATACGACCATTCTGTCTGACAAGACATTTTTTACCTTCAATAGCTCACATGAAGAGACAGAACAGGTCACAGCATTGGATCAAGAGAATCTGACGACAGAAACGATCGTTGATTCAGGCAATACAACCGCCGTGACGATAGAAGAAAATCCGGTTGAAAATAGCCAGGCCTCTAACAATGCGCCATCTGCGCAATATAGTACAAGCTATTCTGAAACCGAAAACATCATACCGCATCCGGAACAAGGCCAGCAAAGCAAAGCAAGATTAGGATGCGCCTGCCCCACATGCTGGGTAGGTGATGCCAGCATCGGACAAGAAGGGAATGCGGCTGTTAATAATGACACTGTTGCATATGATGGCACAACGGAAGGGCCGCTTGGCTCGACCCCTTCTTACATCACGGCATTGGATTCCGGATGGCATTGGAATGGCGCCGGTCAGGGAACATTAACATTAACTTATAGTTTTGGCGCCTCAGACGATAATCAAAATAATGCGGGTGAAGGCGCGACAAATATGACCTTCCTCAGCGCACAGGCACAAACAGAAGTGCTATCGATGCTAAGCCATTATGAGGATGTGCTGAACGTCAATTTTGTGCAGGCGTCAACTGCAAATGATGCGCAAATTAAATTCTATCAGGCGGATCTGCCGGGCTTTGGCGGCTGGGCATGGCTCCCTAATAGTTTCGGATCTGATGTCGTGCTAGAAAATGATTATACTCACAACCTTGCTAATGGGTATGGCAGACGTCTGGTAGTGCATGAAATGGGACACGCTATGGGGCTGGGTCATCCGGGTGGCAGTGGAACTAATCCTGCCTATGACACGGATACGACCATCATGTCATACAATGATGGTCAGATTGGTAAGCGCCAGGGCGACTATGCGCCGGTCGGGCTGCAAATTCACGATATCGCGGCACTACAACATATCTACGGTGCCAACACCAGCTACAATGCAGGCAATAATACCTACAGTTTTGATGGCTCTGCCCATGTGGAAACGATTTGGGACGGAGGCGGGTCGGATACGATCAGCGCATCCGGTGTTAGCAGTGCCGTGACCATTGATCTGCGTGAAGGTGAAAATAATGTCAGCACCATCGGCAATACCTCTCTGTGGATGGCATTTAATGCCAATATTGAAGCTGCCTTAGGCGGCAGTGGTAACGACACACTCATCGGCACCAGTGCTGATAACACGCTGAAGGGAGGGAGTGGTAACGATTCACTTATCGGCGGCGGCGGCAACGACCGCGTTATTTACGATGGAAGTTATGGCGATTACTCCATCAATATTCTGTCATCTACCCGCCTGCAGATTACCGACAACAACGCCAGCAATGGCAATGACGGCACCGATATCCTCGATAACATCACAAACCTGACCTTCGGCAGCATTGAATATGCTTTTGACGGATCGTCGATCAATCGCACCAGTTTTGTAGAAATCAACGGTGATAACGCACCTAACCTGATTTACACGGGCAGTGATCCGACCAATGTCAACGGTCTCAACGGGGACGATACGATCGTAGCCAATATTGGTGATGATTCGATAGATGCCGGCTATGGTAATGACCGTGTGTTTGGCCGTGATGGGGTCGATACACTTATCGGCGGTTTCGGTAATGACACCCTATTCGGTGAAGGCGGTCATGACGTGATGCAGGGCGGCGTCAATGAAGATTATCTGAGCGGTGCCGATGGTAACGATACGATCGATGGTGGTTCAGAGAATGACACGCTGTTAGGAGGAAATGGCCATGATTCTCTACAAGGAGGAACCTGGAATGACTTCCTGCGCGGCGATGCCGGTAATGATACACTCCATGGCGGTGCTAATCATGATCGCCTCTATGGTGGTGAGAATGATGACGTGTTGATGGGGGATAGCGGCAGCGACAGTATTTATGGAGAAAACGGCAACGATACGGCAAATGGTGGCGTAGACAATGATTACATCACCGGCATGGCGGGTGCTGATAGTCTCAGTGGCGGCGATGGTTTTGATTCCGTCTATGGTGGTCTCGGTGATGATACGTTGCTTGGAGGATTACAAGGCGACCTGTTACTCGGTGAAGATGGCAATGATCTGATCAACGGCAACGACGGTGACGACAATATCTACGGTAACGCGAACAATGATACGCTGTATGGAGATGCTGGCAATGACCATATCTGGGGCGATGATGGCCTGGATGTCATCGATGGCGGCACCGGAAATGATCTGCTAAGAGGGGCAAACGGGGCCGATACCATCGCAGGTGGTGATGATAACGACACCATTTACGGTGGTGCCGGAAATGATTCCATCGATGGTGGAAACGGTGTTGACTTTATCGCAGGCGATGGCGGCACCAACACTTTACACGGCGGAGCCGGTAACGACTCTGTATGGGGCAGCGCAGATGATGATTTAATTTACGGCGATGCCGATGCCGACAACCTTCGTGGTTATGGCGGAAACGACACCATCTATGGTGGGTTGGGCGATGATTCGGTCATGCTTGGCTATGATGGTGACGATGTACTTTATGGCGAAGGCGGTGCAGACTCCCTGCATGGAGGCACGGGAATTGATTCACTTTATGGCGGCTCAGGCAACGATACGCTGCAAGGCGGAGGTAATCGTGATTACCTTTCCGGCGGTGACAATAATGACCGTATCTTCGGTAATGATGGAGCACTCGGTACCGATACGATTTATGGCGACAACGGTGCGGATACCATTCAATCCTATGGTGGTGATGATTACATCGATGCCGGTGAGGGCAATGACTCTGTCCTGGGTTATGATGGCGCCGACACCATATTGGGTGGATTGGGAGATGATTTCATCACTGGCATCAATGATGATGATATCATTGACGGTGGTGCAGGAGCAGACACCTTGCTCGGTGGCAACGGCCATGATTCTATCATCGGCGGTGATGGCATTGACTATATACGCGGCGATGCCGGTAACGACACACTACGTGGTGGCAACCATGATGATTCCGTCTGGGGTGCAGCAGATGATGATCTGATCTACGGCGATGATGGGGCGGATAATCTGCGTGGTTATGGCGGCAACGATACGCTCTATGGCGGCCTTGGCGATGATACCGTCATGCTGGGCTATGATGGCAATGACCTGCTCTATGGTGAAGGCGGTAATGACGGTTTGAATGGCGGTGTCGGCACCGACACGCTCGATGGCGGTATCGGCGACGATTCCTTATCAGGGGGTGGCGGCGCAGATGTGCTGTACGGCCAGGCTGGCAATGATACACTCTGGGGAAATACTGGTGGCAACGATACACTTGATGGTGGTGCCGACGCTGATTTCCTTTTTGGCTATAGCGGCAATGATATACTTGCAGGCGGAAGTGGCGATGATCGAATCTACGGTCACCAGGGAAATGATACACTGACCGGCGACAGTGGCCGCGACCTGCTATATGGCGGCTCGGAAGCGGACATTTTCGATTTTAACAGCACATCTGATTCCGGCACAAGCTACGTCACGAGCGACCTGTTGATGGATTTCAGCCAGGCCCAAGGCGACAGAATTGATCTGAGCGATATCCTTGCCGGCGATAGTTTTGTCTTTAGAGGCAGTAGCGGGTTCACCGGCAGTGATGCAGAAGTGAGTTATACGAAAACCAGTGGTCACACCCTTGTCGCCATTGATAGTACCGGCAATGGCGTGACGGATATGCAATTATATATCATGTCCGGCGAAATTGATTTACTGGCTGGTAACTTTATTCTGTAGATCTTGAATATCGTCGACATGAGATCAAGAATGACGAAGCCACTGTGAAAATAAAGAAGCCATCCGTGCTTCAAAATGTCGGTTCGTATAGTGGGCTTCATAGCGATGACGTGCGGCATTACCATAAGACAATCGATAGTGCTGATCTTCCAGGCAGCGTGTAATATATGCCTCCAGCACCTCCACATTACCCTTCGGACAGATCATCCCGGCATTTTCAGATAATATTTCAGGAATCGCCCCTTCATCGGTTGAGATAACAGGCAGTCCGGCACTCATTGCCTCCAAAACCGCCAGCGGAAAAGAATCATGCATGGTAGGAAAGGCAAATATATCCGCCCGTTCAAATGCAGCGCGTTTGGCATCCGGCCCAACCACGCCTAAATAATCGACAGCCCCGTCCAGACCATAGTCTGCCACAAGCGTTTTAAACCGTGCTTCCGTCCCATACCATGCACCCGCATATTCTGCCCTGAATGCAATGCCTTTTTCCTTCAGGCAATGCAGTGCCTCCAACAGCACAAACGCACCCTTGGACTCAACAATGTTTGACAGAAATAAAATAACCGGGACATCAGAGCGCCCATCGCGCTCAGGCATCTTGCCAGCAAACATATCTGGAATACCATTAGCGACATATGCCACCGCTTCTGAATCCGCAATATCCGCAATATCCGCAATATCATAATATAATAACGGCGACAGATGAATCACCCGCGCACGCTTGAAAAGCAGCCGGATCAATGGCCGTAACCAGCGTTTAGATCGCCAGCTTTCAGCCATACCCTTACCATGAAAATGATAAATGCGACGTACTCCTGCCATCCACACCAGTAACCCAAGCACCACATCCCGATAGAGCGCCTTTCCGCTCGGCGTGAATGTCATATACACGGCATCTGGCCGCTGAAATAACAACCGTTTGCACAATACCAAGCCTATCACAATGCTTCGCCAGACTTTTCCCAGCGAAAAAACATCAATATCTTCAATCGTCCTGGATGTTGAGAGATTCAGCGCGTCAATCGTCACCTTTTCCCGAATGATAGCCGATTGCACAATCTGCTGATTGACATTCGCCACCCCATGAATGGGAGGCGGCAATTGCCCTAACAATAACAGCACGGGTTTGCTGGAATGCTCCTCCTCCATCACGGTGCCTTCATACCCAATGCCTGCAAAATGCCTTCCGTGCAGCTTGTAACCATGCGGTCCATCGAATAATATTGGGAACTAGCCTCTGCTGCTTGTTGCATCGAAGCGAGTCGATCTTCCTGCTGTAATAACGTCACGATATCTTTAGCCATTGCATCCGCATGGTCATCTGACGTCAGCCCATTGACACCAGGCTCAAGATATTCAATCTCTGGGCTATGCATGTCGGAGTCCACGGTCATCATTGGCAAGCCGGCGGTAAACCCATCCAAAATGGCCAGCCCAACATAACCGGTGCAGAGAAACAATGCCGACTGTTTAAAACATACTGCCTTGTTTTCACCAAAAATCGGCCCGACATAATGCAAATAGTCATGTGTTGACACTACTTCTTCAACTGACGATCGCTCAGGCCCGTCTCCGGCAATCACCAGGTGAAATGCCTGCACATCCTGATGAATGCGGTGTGCCAACTCGACCAACATTTCCAGTCGCTTGGCCGTCGAGAGATTCCCGCAATACAACCCCACTATAGCTGTCTCAGGAATATCATGGTGCTGACGAAAAGCAGTCATCTGAGATGGTGTCACCTGCTCCAATGCATCACGAAATCCTGACGTATCCACGCTATTAAACATGACGGTAATATGCTCACCCGCCACCCCTAACGTTTCAAGATAATCGGCTACGCCTGTCGTGTAAGCAAAGTGCCAGTCTGCCAGCGGTAACTGCCAGCGCTTATACCGTTCCGAAAAACTACCTGCTGAGGCCAGGCGGTTCCATCCTAAGCCCCACAACGCCACCCGCATTTCTGTTTTCCAGCGCCCGGCAAGCAACAGTAGCAATGTAATGATTTGTCGCGATGCATGCGGCGTAATGACCAGTTGCGCATTCTTGATATAAGGCCAGACAGGTTGATAGAGTAAGCGCCCCGCCAGTAAACGGCGGTTCTTGATCGTGACTCCATATTTATCAGAAAGTGGACGCGTATCACCACGCGAGGCCATGGCACCGTCAGGCTCACCGTACAACACTTGTAATTCAATATTACGTGCACGTAATTGTTCATACATGCCATCAAAAAACGGCACACGGTACTGGGGAATAGACTCCTGAATAATCACAACCTTACGCATGTCAGCTTCGGTCATCAGGCAGCCTCCGCGACACTCTGTTGGCGCTGGCTTTGATCCTGCCGCAGCCACAATTCCAGCGTCAGTAATTGCCACAGATGCTGGCCATAATCTGCGGCACCTGAGTGATTTGCGGCAATCATGCGTTCCACTTCGGCACCCTGTAGCCATCCGTCAGAGATGGCAACGCCATTGATCAGAACATCCTGCAACATATCACGCAGATCATGGCGCATCCAGGCTCGCAGTGGCAAGGTGAAAGACGCTTTGGGACGATAGATCACCTCCTTAGGCAACCATGCCTCTGCTGCTTTTTTGAGCATATATTTTTGCTGACGCGTGTGAATTTTGGCACTGCCCGGCATGGCAAACGCTAACCGCGCCATCTCAATATCAATAAAGGGCACACGCACTTCGGTTGAGGCTGCCATGCTGGCCCGGTCAGTATAAGTCTGATTAAGCCCTTCCATAAATAACTGCATATCTGCAAAACACATGCGATTTATCATATCGTCGGCTGGGCCTGCCTCATAAATCGCCTGATGCTGCGCATGGACATTCTGGTAAAGAGACACCGCACGCTCCCCCATCAAGCGCTCCATTGCTCGCGCATCATAGTAAGTATAACTGCGGAAATAGGCAGCCTCTTCATCCAAATTGGCAAATTGCATAAAGCGCTGCGCCCATCGTGTAAGGCGAAACCCTTTGCTACGACCCGCCACCGGCAACTGGTTGACCACACCCGCCACGCCGTGACGTACAAGCGACGGTACGACCTGTCGCCAGCGCGCTGCCATAACGCATGCCAGATGCCGCCGGTACCCACCAAACAACTCATCCGCCCCCATGCCGGATAGCAGCACTTTCACGCCATTATCGCGGGCAGCCTGGCAAATGAGATAAGTATTAATGGCCGCCGAATCACCAATCGGTTCGTCCAGCATGGCAACCATTTGTGTGAGCATCGAAGCCGTATCGGGATTCGCCTCGATTTCATGTAATCGGATACCATGCTCTTTGGCGAGCTGCCGGGCATAACGCAAATCATCCGGCATTGCCTCAAACCGCTGATCATCGGCACGAAAGCCAATCGTGTAACTATCCAGTTCCCCGGCATGACGCTTGGCCAGCACCGTAATAATGCTCGAATCCAATCCGCCGCTCAGAAAGGTAGAGACCGGCACATCAGCCACCATATGCGTAGTGACACTATCTTCAATCACCTCCTGCAACCTCTCTACGGTCACTGGCACACCACCGCTCTGATCCACCAGCAATTCGGAAGGTTGCCAGTAAGCATGATGTTCTACCTGGCCACTGGCATCAATGCTCATCATCGTGCCGGGCGTGAGCTTGGTAATTCCTTGATAAATAGATTGTTCACGCGGGAGCCAGCAATAGAGAAGCGATGCGGTGAGTGCCTGCGCATTGATCTCCGGCACCTCTCCCATCAATCCCAGCAAGGTTTTAAGCTCTGATGCGAAGGCAAAGGCACCATTGGCATGATGCGTTATATAGAGTGGCTTAATCCCAAACGGATCACGCACCAATATCATGCTCTGTGTAGACCGGTTATACAGAGCAAAGGCAAACATACCGCGCAAACGCCGCAAGCCCACTTCACCCCATCTGCGCCATACCTCCAATACGGTTTCGGTATCGCTATGACTTCGAAACTGCACTCCTTCACTACGCAATTCCGTCATGAGACTGCGATAATTATAAATCTCACCGTTAAACACCAGCACCAGCCCATCTTTTTCAAATGGCTGGGCGGCAGCGTCACTCAAATCGATAATCGATAGACGGCGGTGACCAAGAAAGACCGATTGATCGCCAAATGGGCATTCAAAGAGTCCACGCCCGTCCGGCCCACGGTGCGTAAGGCTGTCCACCGCGGCTTCCATCTGAGGAGCCACACCGGGATCCGCAATCATACCTGCAATACCGCACATAATTATGCAGCCTTGTTATTGCGAAGATGCACCCATAAATGCCA
Organism: uncultured Rickettsiales bacterium; assembly: GCA_964435165.1. Classification (GTDB taxonomy): domain Bacteria; phylum Pseudomonadota; class Alphaproteobacteria; order Rickettsiales; family RI-342; genus CAYSXY01. The sequence goes on along the minus strand of CAYSXY010000035.1, from coordinate 13,774 downwards.
TCCCATCACTCCGGCACCCGGCAGTCCATGCACTGGAAGTGGCGGGGCGTGCATAAATTCCTTATGTGCATGCTCGACTGAAAAATCCGAAAAATCCTTTTGTACCTCTTTCACATCATAGACTTTGGCATAAGGATTGAGTGGACCATCCGTATTATGGTGGATAAATCGTTCCATCTTCAGATAATTCATCAATCCAGCTTCTTTCGCATTGGAGACATGTTGTGCATAAATACCTTTAGGCGTTACCGGCAATACCCATAATCCTAATAATCCGATCCGCCGCACGACAACAATGGAAAGCAGGTAATTCAGCGACCATTTGGCATAGAGCATGATAATAAGACGGCCTTGCGGTTTTAACACACGCGATATTTCCTGCTGAGCTTTACCTATATCCGGAATATGGTGCAGCACGCCATGCGAGTAGACGACATCGAACTGGTTATCCTCATAGGGTATCTCCAGAGCTGACCCTTGCTTGATATCGCGATAAGGTAGGGATTTGAGAGCCATCCGCGTTTTGACACGATCAACGGACTCAGGCGTCAGATCCAACCCATGCCAGTTGCCACCTCGACGAATAATCTGCTCACTATCGGCTCCTTGACCCAATCCAATCTCCAACACATTCTGACCTTCCAGCCCGCACGCATCCAGACATGTCAGTATATGGCCCTCGGTTCGATAGCGGTACGCATCATATTCATCAAAGAAACGCTGATAATCCTCTTGCAAACCACCAGCAAATTGCTCGCCGCAAGGGTGGGCATTCCAAAAAGACTGGATATTTTTTTCATCCATAAAATTAGGCTCTGTTGCCGATTAAGTTAATGTTTTGTTGTCGGCAAAGATTTTCAGCTCGCAAGGCAAAGCACACAGGGAAATGTGGTTCATTTTTCAAGTGTTTTAACACAGCGAATGGAAATCTTTGCCGCAACCAGCAAGGCCATAGCTGATTGCGTCGACTAACGGCAGAAAACTTATGCTGATGATGAACCACATCACCATCAACATTTTCCTTGTTATGCAACGCAGTCAATCTCATGGCAAAATCCTTAAATTAAACGTCAACAGAGCCTAACTTTAATCATCAGTATCATAATCAAGAAACGACACTTTAGTAATGATTGGTAAAAAAAGCCCTAGGGAATAAATGAAACCACTCATCATGGATTAACGCTATCTCAATGCCAGTCCGCTTTAATAATGAGTCTATTTCATTCGCTGAAAGGCATCATCATTATGGGCATTGTTCGTAAAGCTGTATTTCCCGTCGGTGGACTTGGCACCCGCTTTTTGCCTGCCACCAAATCACTGCCGAAAGAAATGCTGCCTATCGTCGATAAACCGCTGGTGCAATATGCGTTTGAAGAAGCGTTAGAAGCTGGCATTGAGGAATTTATCTTCGTCACCGGGCGCAACAAAACCGCCATTACCAACCATTTTGACCAGAGTTACGAACTGGAAAGCATTTTAGAATCAAAACAGAAAAATGCATTACTGGAAAAGGTCACCGGCTGGTTACCGCCGGCCGGTAGTATTATGTTCACCCGCCAGCAGGCCCCGCTTGGGCTTGGCCATGCTGTGTGGTGCGCCCGCCATTTCATTCACAATGAGCCTTTCGCGGTACTGCTCGCCGATGATTTGATTATGGCTGAAAAATCCTGCCTGTCGCAAATGATTACCTCCCACCCGCAAGTGGGCGGGCACATGGTCGCGGTGCAGGAAGTGCCACAGGACAAAACTGATCAATATGGCATACTCGATGTGGAAGAAGATATGGGGCGTCTCGTGCGTGCAAAGGGACTGATTGAAAAGCCCAAGCCTGAGAATGCCCCGTCACGTGATGCCGTGATCGGTCGTTACATCCTTCAACCCGATATTTTTGATTATCTGGACAAACAAAAAGCCGGGGCCGGGGGTGAAATTCAACTCACCGACGCCATTATGCAATCGATGAACCGCCATGGTGTCCATGGTTTCCGCTTTCAGGGTGAGCGCTTCGATTGCGGCAGCCATGAAGGATTTTTAGAGGCCAACATCGCCTTCGGCATGAACCATGCGGAACTCGGCCCCCATATTCAGGAAATTATTGGCCGCTATGCCACCAATGGTGTCGGCAAAAAACTGGCCGGTTAATCTTGCCGGATAACCCGATGTAATTTCGACGCACTGTCTCGCCCTAGCCGTTGCAGCATAAAGTCACCAGCCGCCACCAATGTGTTGAGTTCAACACCCGTCTGAATGCCTAAGCTCTCGGCCAGATACACCACCTCTTCGGTCGCGACATTGCCGCTGGCACCTTTGGCATACGGGCACCCGCCCAGGCCAGCGCAGGACGCATCATAGGTGCCAATACCCATCTCCAGCGCCACCAGCATATTGGCCAGCGCCATCCCACGCGTATCATGAAAATGCAGCGCCAGCCGCTCGGCCGGAACAGATGCCAACAGCAACGACAACACCTCTTTCACCTGCCCCGGTGTGCCGACCCCCGTTGTGTCACCAAGCGAGACTTCATAACAACCAATCTCCAGCAGGCGTTGCGTCACCTCCACCACCTTTGCAGGCGGCACCTCGCCTTCATATGGGCAGCCAAACACGGTGGAGAGATACCCTCGCACCTTGATGCCATGCTCACTCGCCAATACCAGCACCGGCGCAAGCCGCTCAAATGACGCATCGATCAAGGCATTGATATTTTTCTGAGAGAATGTCTCTGACGTGGCAACAAACACGGCCACCTCACGCATACCCGCCGCCACGGCAGCCTCCATGCCCTTCATGTTTGGCACTAATGCCGAAAAATTAATCGATTCCTTGAGTGGCGATGCCTGCATCATAGCAGACAGTTCCTTAGCATCACTCAGTTGGGGAATACGGTCGGGTCGCACAAAACTGGTCAATTCAATGTTATTGAGGCCACTCTCAGCCAATAGCTCGACAAAGCGCCATTTATCGCTTGTTGCCACCGGTGTTGCTTCATTCTGCAAGCCATCGCGTGGACCAACCTCCACAATGCGAATCTGTTTTGGCAAATGCTCAAACATCTAATATTCCCGCCTTAAAAAACACACTTAATACAAACCTAGTTGAGATGATTATTGTGCGAAAATACCGCTATAGTGAGCAGTGGAATGAGCGTATAGATAATACGTGACATGAGCAGCACAACTATAGTGGTATTTGCAGCCAGTAAGGGCTCAACTATGAGTCTCTATATCTACCACGATCGTGCCCTCTTCGACCTGCTCTCCTTCAACCACATGTACTTCAGAAATAACCCCATCACGCGGCGCAGTAATCGTCATTTGCATCTTCATCGCTTCCATCACCACCAGCGCACTGCCTTTGGTGACGGACTGCCCCACTTCCACCTGAACCGAGCGCACGACACCGGTGAGCGGTGCCACCGCTTCATCCGGCGCATCATCGGCAACTGCCTTGCTGCGCCGGGAGCCATCACTCACATCCACCTCGCGCCCATCAATCCATAGCCGTGAGACACCATCTGTACTTGGCTGACCGACATAACCATGCACAAGCTGCACTGTGTCGTTATGTTGGCGTTCCATCACCACCTCACCATGTTGGCGGCGGCGTAATCGATAACGATAATCCTGACCCTGATAGCGAAACTGGACATAATCAACCTGCTGCTCGAGGGATTCGATGTCACAGGCCTGCCCGTCGATAAGGAGCGTCTTATGCATTTCTGAATCCTGCCAATTCATCCATATCCCACAATGCTGGTGTCGACTGATCATTCGCAACCTCACGCCGGGCTGTGCCTTTACCAGCCAAGAGATACGCCGCCAGCGCATCTGCACATTGTACATCTGTCAGTTCAGTTGCCACTAATTCCTGTTCATGCTGTTCCAGAAAATGGGTATAGGTCGCGCCATCAATGAATGCTGCATGCCTGAGGATATGCTGCAAATACGCACGGTTGGTCTGCACTCCGGCAAATGGCACGTCATCCAACGCGGCAAGTAGCGCCTGCCGTGCTTCTTCCCGCGTCTCTCCCCAGCAAACGAGCTTCGCCAGCATCGGGTCATAATGCATCGTTACATGGGTGCCATCTGCATAACCACATTCCAGGCGCATATTGCGCAAGGCTGGCTGACCGATATGGGCAATGCGCCCAACGGATGGAATATGCCCCTTAGCCGGATTCTCCGCATAAATCCGCACCTCAATGGCATGGCCCTGCTGATCAATAGCACCCTGCACCATTGGCAACGGCTTGCCTTCGGCGACCATGATCTGCCAGCGCACCAAATCCAGGCCGGTAATCATCTCTGTGACCGGATGCTCCACCTGAAGGCGCGTATTCATTTCCAGAAAATAACATTCCCCACCCTGATCCATTATATATTCCACGGTTCCCGCCCCCACATACGCAATGCTTTGAGTGAGAGAAACGGCAGCTTCTGTCAAATGAGCGCGGGTCGCCTCATCCACTGCGGGTGACGGGCTTTCTTCCACAATCTTCTGGTGCCGACGCTGAATCGAGCATTCACGTTCAAACAAATGCACATGACTGCCATGCGTATCGGAAAAAACCTGCACCTCAATATGCCGCGGCGAGGTGATGTATTTCTCCAAAAACACCCGGTCATCGCCAAATGCGTTGAGGGCCTCACTTTTAGCTTGCGCCAGAGCATCAGCAAAGGCCGATGCGTCATTGACGATTCGCATACCCTTGCCACCACCACCAGCCGAGGCCTTAATCATCACGGGGTAACCAATATTCTCCGCTTCGGTCTTCAGGCGGGGTTCACTCTGATCATCACCATCATAACCCGGCACCACCGGCACCCCGGCCTTCACAGCGGCTTCCCGCGCCGCAATTTTATCGCCCATTGTCGCAATACACGACGCCGGTGGGCCGATGAAAACCAACCCGGCCTCGGCCACCTTTGTCGCAAACCCGGCATTCTCCGACAAAAAACCATAGCCGGGGTGAATCGCCTCCGCACCGGATTGCTGCGCAATCTCAATCAGCGCTGCTTGGTTGAGATAGGTCTCGGCCAATGTCTCACCCGGCAACAGATAAGCGCTGTCACTCATCAGCGCGTGCGGTAACTGGCTGTCAACCTCACTATAAACGGTAACCGTACGAATACCCATCGCCTTACATGTAGCGATAATACGCATGGCAATCTCGCCGCGATTGGCAATAAGGATGGAGCGAATGGATCGACTCATTTTTTTATATCCTTTCCTGCGGCGACGTTATCGCCGCTTACCTCTCCCACTGGGAGAGGGTTAAGGTGACGGTCTGAGGCCTGAAAGCGACAAACATAGAGCCTCATACTTTCACCCAATTCGGCTTCCGCTTCTCCAAAAAGGCCGCCATACCCTCCTGCCCTTCCATGCTCACCCGCGCCTTGGCAATCACGGACGCCGTATAATCAGCCCGTGCACGCTCTTCACTATAATACGGCAGCTCTGCAATCAGCTGTTTAGCCATACGCACGGCCCGCGGCCCACTGGCCAGATACGCCTCCACAATCTCAGTAATTTTCAATTCCAAAGCTGCTTCATCATCCGCCACTTGATGCACCAGCCCCATACGCTGTGCCTGCTCCGCATCAAAGCGCAACCCGGAAGTAAAATAAGCCCGGCCATAGCTCTCTCCAATTTTCGCCAACACAAACGGCGAAATCACCGCTGGCACAATCCCAAGCCGCACCTCGGTCAAGCCAAAGGTCGCGTTGGGTAACGCCAACACCATGTCGCAACAGGCTACCAGCCCAGTACCACCGCCAAGCGCCGCCCCATGCACCACCGCCACCACCGGCGCCAAACACTGGTTAATTGCCGCAAACATGGCCGCCAGCTTTTGACTCTGCGCTTTATTCTCTGCCTCTCCGGCATCTTTCATCGCTTTCATAGCATTCAAATCCGCCCCGGCACTAAAGGATTTGCCGTTGCCGCGCAACACCACCACGCGCACCTCGTCCTGCATGCCAAGAAAGACGAACACTTCATGCAATTCCTCGATCAACACGCCATTCATGGCATTATGCACATCGGGCCGGTTGAGCGTGACGGTGGCAATGCCACGCGTGTCAATATCCATGGTTAGATGTTGGTATTGCTTCATGCTCTCACGCCCCTACATCCGAAAAATGCCATAGGGTTTTGGCTGTGGCGCCTCCCAATAACATGCCTCCAAGGCCAGCCCCACCACATCGCGTGTCTGCGCCGGGTCGATGATGCCATCATCCCACAGACGTGCCGTGCTGTAATACGCATCGCTCTGACGCTCAAACTGCTCCAGCATCGGCGCTTTGAACGCAGCTTCTTCCTTAGCCGTCATGGGCTTTTTACCGGATTTCTCCAACGCTTGATTACGTACCGTCGCCAGTACACCGGCCGCTTGCTCACCTCCCATCACCGAGATACGCGCATTGGGCCACATCCATAAAAAACGAGGGTCATACGCGCGCCCGCACATGCCGTAATTGCCAGCACCGTAAGAGCCACCAATAATCACTGTCAGCTTAGGCACCGACGTGGTGGAAACAGCCGTCACCAACTTGGCCCCATGCTTGGCAATACCTTCGGATTCATACTTTTTGCCCACCATGAAACCGGTGATGTTCTGCACAAACAACAGCGGAATACCGCGCTGACCACAGAGCTGAACAAAATGCGCACCTTTCAGGCTGCTTTCCGAAAACAGCACGCCATTATTAGCAACGATGCCCACCGGGTAGCCATGAATATGAGCAAACCCGCACACCAGCGTAGAACCATAGCGAGCTTTGAATTCATGAAATTCGGATCCATCCACCACTCGCGCTAAAATATCGCGCACATCAAAGGGAATACGCGTCGTATCCTGCGGCAAAATACCGTATATCTCTTCCGCATCAAATAAGGGCGGCACCGGCTCTTGCCGGCCCGGTATGTCTGTGGCGCTACTTCCCGACACATTGAGATGGGCGGCAATATCACGCGCCAAATGCAGCGCCTCTTCTTCGTCCGCAGCAAAGTGATCAGCCACGCCGGAAGTCTGTGTATGCACTTTTGCACCACCCAAATCCTGATCGGTCACTTCTTCACCCGTCGCCGCTTTCACCAGTGGTGGCCCGGCCAGAAAAATGGTGCCATTGTCCTTCACAATCACCGTCTCATCGGACATCGCTGGCACATAAGCACCGCCCGCCGTGCATGACCCAAGCACGATGGCAATTTGCGGAATTCCCGCGGCGGACATCTGCGCCTGATTAAAAAAAATGCGCCCGAAATGATCACGGTCTGGAAACACCTCATCCTGCATCGGCAAGTAAGCACCGCCGGAATCGACCAGATAGATGCATGGCAGGCGGTTCGCCCGCGCAATTTCCTGCGCCCGCAAATGTTTTTTCGCTGTCATCGGAAAATAAGTGCCGCCCTTGACCGTGGCATCATTTGCCACAAACATGCAATTGACTCCCTGCACCCGGCCAATACCGGTCACCATACCCGCGCCCGGCACCCCGCTATCATACATCTCCCACGCGGCCAGTGGGCTGAGCTCCAAAAACGGCGAACCATCATCAAGAATACGCTCAATGCGTTCGCGCGGAAGAAGCTTGCCGCGCCCGCGATGACGCTCAACCGCTCGCTCGCCACCCCCTTGCTTGATCAGCGCCAACCGCTCCTTGAGCGTCGCCAACAACCCCTGATGATAGGCCTTGTTCTCCTGAAATGTCGAATCGCCGGAAGAAATAGCTGTGCCGATGGAACCCATGCCAAGAAAAACCTTATCTCATTTATTGTCACCCCGGCGAAAGCCGGGGTCTAGAGCTACTGGATACCGGCTTTCGCCGGTATGACAAAGCAAAACCTCAACAGCCGATGGATCGAGAAATGATAAGCCGCTGAATCTCCGACGTCCCCTCACCAATCTGCAATAAGCGCTGATCGCGATAGAACCGTTCAACCTCATATTCCTTCATCAGCCCGTAGCCACCATGAATTTGCACGGCTTCATTGGCGACTTCCTGCGCCACTTCTGATGCGTAGAGTTTGGCCATTGCCGCTTCCTTCGTCACCTTCTGGCCTTTGTCACGCATCCAGCACACACGATAGAGGAAGGTGCGGGCGAGCTCGATTTTCATCGCCATGTCGGCCAGCTTGAAGGCAATGGCCTGGAATTTGCACAATGGCTTGCCAAATTGCTTACGCTCCTGCGCGTAGGCAAGCGCGGCTTCATAGGATCCTTGTGCCAGCCCTACGCCCATGGCGGCAATGCCGATTTTACCTGAATCTAGTGTTTCCAACATCTGGCGCGAACCTGCGCCCTGCGCCCCTAACATGCGATCATCCGGCACAAAGCAATTGTCAAAAAACAACTCACCGGTGTTGGATGCCCGCCACATCAGTTTGCCATGCATGGTGTTGGAGCTAAAGCCCTTCTCGCCGCGTTCGACGATAAAACAGCTAAATTCTGGATTACCTTGCTCATCCTTTCCGCTCACCGCCTGCACGGTTGCGCCAATGCTGATCTCCGACGAGCTATTGGTGATCCATTGTTTGGAACCATTAATCACCCAGCCACCATCGACCTTTTTAGCTGTGGTTTTGCTGCCGCGCGAATCCGAACCGGCGGTCGGCTCGGTCAAACCGAACCCCCACAGCGCCTCCCCGGTACACAGCTTCGGTAGATAAGCCTTCCGCTGATCATCATTACCGAAATAATAGAGCGGCCCGACTCCCAGCGAATTATGCGCGGTAATCGTCGCTGCCTGCGAACTATCCACCCGTGCCAGCTCTTCGCAAATAACGGCGTAGGCCAGATAATCCATGCCCTGCCCACCATATTGCTCTGGAATGACGATGCCAAACAGCCCCAAGGCCCCCATCTTCTTCGTCAGCTCGACGGAGAATTCTTCCTTCTCATCCAGCTCTGCCGCGACAGGGCGAATTTCTTTTTCCGCAAATTGCCGCACCGAATCACGCAACATGCGGTGCATTTCATCCAATTCAAATTCTACTGCCATCTTAACTCCTTATCGATTGCCCCCGTGCTCGCCTACTGACTCGCACATGGGGCGTAGCTCAAGGCTGGATCGGCCTGCTGGCCTCAACATCACCCGTAATATATGTCAAAACATCACCCCTTCATAATAGACATTACAAACGACATAACGCTGCAAAAGGCACCACGAAAAACGTCAAGAGATGGAGAATGTACCAGAACCAATCGCATGCTACCCCCACAAAACCATTATGACATAACAGAGACTATTTTTGAGACAATTTTAGGCAAATCACTACGAATCGAATAAAGGTCAAGGGATAGAGAATGTGCCGAAAATGAATGGTTTTGCGAGCAGCGTAATGATCGTACAGTGAAAGTACGTGACATGAGCAGCACAGCGAAACCATCATTTGCAGGCAATTAAACACCCTTGGCGCATCAAGCGGTTCGTTGCTCTTCAAGCCCCAACTCCTCCACCATCTGCTCCCGCATCTTAAATTTCTGAATTTTGCCCGTCACCGTTTGTGGAAAGCCATCCACGAAGGTAACATAACGCGGCACTTTGAAATGCGCTAATGATGCTTTGCAGAACTGACGCACCGCCTCTTCATCGAGCGAGCTTCCTGCCTTACGCTGCACCCAGGCGCAGAGCTCTTCACCATATTTCGCATCTGGCACACCAATCACCGACACCTGCTCGACCTCAGGGTGAGTAAAGAGAAATTCCTCAATCTCCCGCGGGTAGATATTCTCCCCGCCACGGCAGACCATATCTTTCATACGCCCGGTAATCGAATAATTACCATCCTTAAAACGCACGGCAATATCGCCCGTGCGTAGCCAGCCATCCTCACTGATAGCCTCACGCGTCGCTTCCTCATTATTGTAATAGCCAAGCATCACCCCATGGCCGCGCACACACAGTTCGCCATTGGTATCAACGCCCACCTCCTCGCGCGTTTCCGGGTCAACCAGCATCGCTTCTACCCCCGGCAAAGGACGACCTACCGTACTGACGCGCACATCCACCGGGTCATCCACCCGTGTTTGGGTGATCACCGGTGAGGCTTCGGTCAACCCATAAGCAATGGTCACTTCATTCATGTGCATTTTATCAACGACCTTACGCATCACCTCAATCGGGCAGGGGCTACCGGCCATAATGCCGCTACGCAGGCTGCTCAAATCAAACCGTTCAAATTCCGGATGCTCCAGCATTGCCACAAACATGGTCGGTACACCGTAGAGCGTCGTGGTTTTTTCCTTCTCAACGGCTTCCAGCGTTGCCTGTGGATCAAAATATTCCGCCGGAATCACCATCGCCGCTCCGCGCGTCACCGCACCCAATGTGCCCATCACCAACCCAAAACAATGATAATAGGGCACTGGGATGCACATGCGATCACGATTGGTAATATTCTGACAGCCGGTCACATGATAGGCATTGAGGAGAATATTGCGGTGGGTCAGCATCGCCGCTTTGGGAAAGCCCGTGGTGCCCGATGTATATTGAATATTAATCGGGTCGGACGCGCTGAGCACAGCTTCGGCCTTGGCTAGGGCATGATCATCCACCGCATCACCCCGCGCCAGGAATGCGTCCCAATCCAGCATGGTAGATGGCGTCTCACCGCGCATATTCACCACACAACGTAATGTGGGTAAGGCTGAGCTGTTGACCACACCATCTTTCGCATTGGCCAGTTCCGGGCACACATCGCCAAGAATCTCATGATAGTTAGAGCTTTTAAACTGATCGGCCAGGAACAACCCGGCAATATCGCCCTGCTTTAGCACATACCCCAATTCGCTGGCACGATAAGCCGGGTTGATCGTCACCAGCACGGCCCCCATGCGCGCTGTCGCCAATTGCAAGATCGCCCAGCCTGGAATATTCGTTGCCCAGCAACCGATATGCTCACCTTTTTTAAAGCCCAGCGCCATCAATGCCTTGGCTGCCTGATCCACCACTGCATCCAACTCAGCATAGCTCATCCGTAAATCCAATTGCGGAAATACTAACGCATCTTGCTCCGCATAACGTTCTGCCGTCTGTCGTAGCACCTGCCCAATAGTCAGCCCGTCCACCCAGGCTTTGTCATTCTCTTGATTCATTTTATACCTCCCTCACCACTATAAGGAGAAGAAATGGTAATACACTCGCTATGTACAAACATCACCATTCATAATCCCAAAGAACCGATTTCTCTGATAGTATTAACATGAGGTAGAGAATGTGCCGAAAATGAATGGTTTTGCGAGCAGCGGAATGATCGTACACCAAGTACGTGACATGAGCAGCACAGCAAAACCATCATTTACAGGCCATTATATGCCTCATGATAGTGCTATCAAAAGAAGCCGAGCGGCTTCTGATGATGACTCACCATCACACATTTCGTCTGCTGGTAATGGTCGAGCATCATTTTATGTGTCTCACGCCCGATCCCGGATTTTTTATATCCACCAAAGGCAGCATGCGCCGGATAGAGATGATAGCTGTTCACCCACACACGTCCCGCTTGAATGGCTTTGGAGGCGCGATGCGCTTGCGTAATGTCACGCGTCCACACCGCCGAGGCTAACCCGTAATCCGAATCATTGGCAATGGCGATTGCTTCATCCATATCCTTGAACTTGGTGATGCCGACAACCGGCCCAAAAATCTCCTCGCGAAACACCCGCATGGTGTTGGAGCCTTCCATAATGGTTGGATTCACATAATAGCCGCCAGCCAATTCCCCCGAAAGGTCGGCCTTTGAACCTCCCAGCACAATGGTCGCCCCTTCCACCTTGCCAATATCGATGTAGGAGATGATTTTATCCAACTGCTCTTTGGATGCCTGCGCCCCAATCATCGTCGACACTTCCAGCGGGTTGCCCACCGTCATCTTCTTCACACGCTCTTCAGCGAGTTCCAAAAAGCGGTCATAAATCGACTCATGCACCAGTGCGCGTGACGGGCAGGTGCAGGCTTCACCCTGATTGAGGGCAAACATAGCAAAGCCTTCCATGGCTTTTTCCATCAGCCCATCTTCCTGATCAAAAATATCACCAAAGAAAATATTCGGCGATTTACCGCCCAGTTCCAAAGTGACAGGAATCAAATTCTCTGCAGCCGCGCGCATGATGATCTGCCCGGTCGAGGTCTCACCGGTAAACGCCACTTTGGCGATACGCGGATTGGTCGAGAGCGCCGCCCCGGCTTCCTGGCCAAACCCGTTGACGATATTCACCACTCCGGGTGGCAACAGATCGCCGATAATTTCCATCAGCACCATGATGCTCACCGGTGTTTGCTCGGCAGGTTTCATTACCACGCAATTGCCGGCAGCCAGGGCCGGCGCCAATTTCCACGCGGCCATCAGCAATGGAAAGTTCCACGGAATAATCTGCCCGATCACGCCAAATGGCTCATGATAATGATAAGCAATCGTATCTTCATCAATCTCGGAGATGGTGCCTTCCTGCACCCGCACCGCGCTGGCAAAATAACGAAAATGGTCAATCGCTAAGGGAATGTCGGCTGCCATCGCCTCGCGAATCGGCTTGCCCTTATCAAAGCTTTCAACCAGCGCCAGCCTGTCTAGATTTGCTTCCATCGCATCGGCAATCTTGTTCAGCACCGATGCCCGCTCTGCGGGAGATGTCTTGCCCCATGCATCTTTGGCGTAATGGGCGGCATCCAGCGCCAATTCAATATCTTCCGCGGTCGAACGCGCCGCTTCGCAATAATCCTGGCCGCTGATGGGCGTGAGATTATCAAAATACTCACCCTTCACGGGCGCGACCCATTTGCCGCCAATGTAATTATCGTAGCGTTTTTTAAATGCCGCCTTTGACTCGACGGACTGCAGCAATGCACTCGCCATATGTTATTCTCCTGAATGTGAAGCCTGTATCTGTTATATGAGGATTACACGCAGCATCCAATGCCTGTCAATGCCAGAGAATACGCGCCTTTGCGCGATTTTTTATGCGGCAGCGCACCATTTGACAGCAAAAACATATATCACCCCAGGCGCAAGCAGCTTGCCGCTCCGCTGCCCATCGCTTATGGTGCGCGCTCATATTTCATAGAATGCAATAAAGCCATGATCGCCACCCCTCACGACCTGTTTGACCGCCTCCCTGTCGACACCGAACTGGTCAGCACACCTTTCACCTTTAGCGAAGAGGATATTATTCGCTTTTGTCGTGAATATGATCAGCAATATTTCCACACCGACCCCGAAGCGGCGAAAGATTCTTTTTTTGGTGGGCTGGTCGCCAGCGGCTGGCAGACGGCCGCCATGGCCATCAACCTCATGACCAACGAGCATTTCAACATGCCCAAAGGCATTATCGGTTTTGGCCTCAACTCTCTACGCTGGCTGGCCCCCGTCTATCCCGACGACCAACTGACGGTCACCAGCACCATCACCAATAAGCGCTTATCCGACTCCAAACCGAATACCGGCATCGCCTCAGCCACGCTCATCGTCCACAATCAGAGCGATAAAGCCGTGCTGAGCATGGACGTGTCAGTGATGATTCCACTGGCCTGAGTGAACCAACACAAAGCTGAACGCGCAGCTACCTTGTTTTCCATATGAGCAAGTGGCGGTTCCCAAGCGATGAACTCGCGGCGAAGCCGAGGGCTTCTTGCTGCGTAGCCAACGCTAATTTCGCCCTGCGTTTATGGAAAGGGTTGCTTCAGATTGTGATTGGTTTTGTAGTGGCAAATTCGCCGTTATATGAATCTATCCCTTAATTAACCTAGTTATCCACAAATGTATGATGCCGAGAGTG
>CAYSXY010000034.1:0-22215 GCA_964435165.1 uncultured Rickettsiales bacterium | reverse complement strand
GCGCAGCCTCGACCCGGTGCCTGTGCAATATTAATTAAACATTTTTGTGCTATTGTCGTTCATTGTCTAATCAATAAGAAGAACAGGTTATGTGGCGCTACGTGATTACCAATATTAATTCGGCTGCTTTTCATGAAAAAGGCCGTGAATTATACCAGACCGCCGATGAAGACCTTGCAGATATAGCAGAGAGCTTTGAAGGGGTAGATACATTGCTCCTCTTGGGAAAAGGCGATTATTCCGATGACATGATTGTGGAAGTGGATGTGGGGTGGCGTACTATTGCCGAACAAATATATGTCTATGGCGATTATATTCCGCGGGATGAAGAAAATTATATCGCTAACACGGTGCAACAGGCAGACCCACGCGGCCTATCACCGGAAAAACGCTGGGCTGTTGCGTTTGATAGCCCAACCATACTCTCAGAATCAGCATTAGAGGAACTAGCGGAGAAAGCAGCACTACAATCAGCAGAAAATCGCCGAACTGCAGGGAAGGCGATGCCATTTGACGGCCATTTAGGGAAAGTGTCAAATCTTCAGGCAGCAATTGGCGGTGAGTTGAGAGTAGAGCCTTTTGCCGCTTAAGTGCCGTGCTAGTCAAGTGTTGCCCGCGGCAAACGCCAGTGACATTTCAGCGCCAGCAATCGCAGCGCTAAGAACAGGGTAAACACTCCGGCGGTTGTCCAGCTATTCAGCGCCTCAAGCGTATGCAGCCCATAAATGCCAAGGGCCATCAGCAGGGCAATACTGCCATAAAAATCACTGCTTAAAATGGTTGGCACCTCGTTGACAATCATGTCACGAATGATGCCGCCGCCGGTCGCCGTAATAAAGGCCAGCACCATCACCCCAAAAATACTGAGGCCCGATTCAATGCCGACCAGTGCACCGGTCAGGCTGAAGGCGACCAGTCCAACCGAATCGCTCAGCACAAACATGGGGCGGCGCTCCAAATCCTCAAAACGATGAACCCGAATCAGTACGGCCGTCACCATCACACCTAACACCAACAGGAAAGCCGCCGGATCAATCAACACGGCTGGGGTGCGGCCCACCAGAATGTCGCGCACGGCCCCGCCGCCATTAGCCGTGAGCATCATCACGATGAAAACGCCAACAAGGTCCAACTGCTTGCGCACACCGACAAAAAAACCACTCAACGCAAAAGCGAGGCTGCCAAGCAGTGAGGCGATGCTGTACATATCCATGGCACGATCCGAATGATTGAGGTATGCAATAATGTGGTTGATCTGGCCTATATCATGAGCGCGAAGTGATGCGTAGCGTAATCAACAAATAGGAATAACATGACTCTCAGGCGTATTTTCTACATTCCGGCAACCGCAGCACTGCTGATCGGCATATTGATCATCGGACAAAATGTCTTAATGCCCCTTGCCATCGCTCTCTTTCTCTGGCTGTTGATTAACGGCATGGCCGACGCCTTTCGTGAACGTCTTCATTGCCCCGCGGTGCTGGATAAATGTGCGGCCATTATCAGTTTGGTCTTGCTGGCCGGCGTGCCCATTATGCTTGCCAGCGATACGGTGCCGCAAGTCGTAGAGGCCGCCCCGCGCTATCAGGCAAATATCGAAGCGATGATCAGCCAGTTATTTCGCATGCTCGGGCTGGAGCAGGGGCCGACATTGCAGGCGCTCCGCCACCAGATTGACCTGACCACCATGGCCGGCAGTGTTGCCGCCGGTTTTGCCTCCTTTGGCGGCAGCTTCATCCTGATTTTGCTCTATGTCGCCTTTTTACTGCTGGAGCAGGGAGGCTTCAACACCAAGCTCGATGCTATGTTTGCCGATGATAAGCGTGAGGAACGCGTCCGGCGCATGCTCAATGATATGTATCTTAAAATTCAGCGATATCTGTGGGTGAAGAGTTTGGTGAGCCTGCTGACCGGCGCGGTGAGTTTTGTCCTGCTTGCTGCCGTGGGTGTGGATTTCGCGGCCTTTTGGGCAGTGATGATTTTCTTCCTGAATTTTATTCCCAATATCGGGTCGATACTTGGTGTCGTGTTCCCGGCACTGCTCACGCTGGTACAGTTTGATACGCTCTACCCCTTTCTCATGGTGGCATTGGGAGGGGGGCTGATTCAATTTATGGTCGGTAATGTCATCGAGCCGAGATTGATGGGAAGCTCGCTCAACCTCAGCCCCTTTGTCATTATTCTGGCGCTGGTGGTGTGGGGAAGTATCTGGGGCCTGGTCGGGGCGTTTCTCTCCGTCCCCATCATGGTCATCTTGATGATTGTGTTTGCGGAAATCCCACAGACCAAAGCCTTGGCGATTATGCTGTCGGCTAATGGCCGGGTCGATGGCAGTACAAACAGCGCCTAAAGCATCTCATCCGCCACATCGTCAACTGCCTCGCGGTGTACGATATTAGCCGAACCGCTCTCCTGATCGAACACGATAACCGCCTTACCACTGCTGAGCAATGAGCGCACCTGTTTGACACGTTCAGCCAGCGGGGTCTCATCCGCTCCGCCATTGGCGCTTTGCCGGGTAACATATTCTTCAATCAGCCGACTCAGCGTCTCTGATTGCAGTTTATGAGGAGGGATGTGGATGACCGTCATGCACTCAGTATAGTTTTTTGCTTTCGCCAGCACAAGCCTTATGCCCTGACTCAGATGCAATGCAAGTGACATGTATTCCTTTGCATTCACCCATCACTTCCCATAATAAGAGAGCATGTTACAGCCTGTTCTTCACACTCATTTGATGCAAACGCACAGCCGCCTGCCGCTACGTATCACGCGCGGCGAGGGAGCCTATCTCTATGATGAAGATCAGCGGCCCTATCTGGATTTTGCATCGGGCGTCGCTGTGACGGCACTGGGGCATTGCCATCCGGCATTGGTAGAGGCAGCGCAGGAGCAGTTGCATACGCTGTGGCATTGCGGCAATGGCGTGGTGAATCCCCTGCAGGAAAGTCTGGCCGAACGCCTTGCCTCACTCACTTTTGCTGACCAGGTGTTTTTCTGTTCCTCCGGGTTGGAGGCGGTGGAAGCGGCCATCAAACTGGTGCGTAAATATCATTATGATCGGGGTGCGCCTGAGCGAACGGATATCATCACGCTGGAGCGGGGCTTTCATGGCCGTAGCATGGCATGCATTTCCGCCGGAGGTAATGCGATTGCGCGGGAGGGATTTGGCCCGCTGCTGGAAGGATTTGAGACAGTTTCACCGAACGATCTTAGCGCACTGAAAGCAGCCATCACGCCGAAAACGGCCGCAATTTTGCTGGAACCGGTACAGGCCGAAGGTGGAGTGCATCTGCTGGATATCGACTATCTGAAAGCGGTTCGTGAGCTTGCGACCCAGCACGGCATTCTCCTCTGCTTTGACGAGGTGCAATGCGGTTATGGCCGGACAGCACAGCTCTTTCGCTATCAACAAATTGATGTTGTGCCTGATCTGCTGACCTGCGCCAAGGGCATTGGCAGTGGTTTTCCGCTGGCTGCATTACTGGCAACCGCAGAGATTGCCTCGGCCTTTACGCCCGGCACCCATGGCTCAACCTATGGCGGCAACCCGCTTGCCATGCGAATCGGTCACGCCGTGCTCGATGTCATGCTGGCTGAGGGTTTTTTTAAGCGTGTAGAGGCAGTTTCTGCCTATGCGCTGGAACAATTGCGCTGGTTGCAACAGACATATCCGCACTACATCACTGATATACGCGGAGCCGGGCTGCTCATTGGAGTCGAACTAAACGGCCCAACCGGGATTGCTGGCCGTATAGTGCAGGAAGCCGCTCATCAAGGCTTACTGATTACCCGTGCCGCAGGGGGGCGCGTTTTGCGGCTGGTGCCACCGCTGATCATCACCCGGAAAGAAGTGGATGAAGCGCTGGCGATTCTGACTACGGTGCTGAAGGAACTCTGATGGCATCCAGCCAGCATCGTCGGCCTCATGCGGTTGCTGTTCCGTCACTCTGGCTGGAAAGCTCCGCCATGGTGCCGATGATGCCGTTATTTGAAGAAGAGATTGATGAAGGGCAGCGCAATTCATTGCTCAAATTATGGCGCGATGCAGGCTGGTTGACCTTCACCGCATTCCCTGCCCATGTGTCGATGGAAATGCTCGGTTATCTGCCGATGCGTGTCATGACCATACTGAGCGAATTGGTGGAGATGAATCCGCAGCAGCGCGAGGAGGCGATCACATCGCTGGTGCTGAGCTCACCACGGCTGGGCACCAATAGCAATATTGGCATGATTCAGGCCAACGCCATGGCCACCCTGTGGCATGATATGATCGACAGCGCTGAGCATGGCCAGGCCGAACTATTCGCACAAACAGCGATCAGCCGTAAAATATCCAGCCGCTGGATGGCGGAAACCGGCATGATGACGGGTGTACACACCAAACCGGAGATTATGCAGCATTATCGACTCTCCCTGTCTGACCTGATGCAACTCCAGGGCCGCGCTGTCGGCTCGGTATCGCCTCAGCAATTGCCACTGCGCGTCGATGTCGCCTATCATCTGGGGTTGGTTGATGAAAAAGAATTCCGCACCCGCCATGATAAAAACCAGCTTTATCTCACCTGGGGCGATGTGCGCAGCTTTGCAAAAAAGCGTAAGCCGAAAGATATATACAGCCCCTGGAAACGGCTGAAAGATGAAGCAAACCGTATGGATGAGCGGCAGACCAATCCGTTGGTTCACCCTGATGAAGAACCATTCACCGTGCAGCAGATGATGCCAGTGTTAGAGGCGCTGGCTGAAAGAGATGGCCGACCGATCAATCAACAATATCAGGCACTCTATGATGCGTGGAAGCTTAACTACGGCGAGTTGACAGCTTTAATATCAGCAACGGATAACGAGCAGCAGGCCTGGCTCGGCGATTTACAAACGGCGCTCAATTTCACCGATAATAAACAGCCGAAACACCGGCTGGGTTTTGAGTCGGACGCATGGCGCACCATCCTCTCGCAGCGCAGTGTTATGCTGGGCGATCTGCTGCTGATGCGAGAGACCGATCCGGATGATTATCACATGCCCTTAACGCAATTAAGTGGCGATATTCTCAATGGCTATGATGACATCGCCGCCTATCATCGCCAGCGTTTTAATCAAGCCGCCCAAAAAGCAAAAGTGAGTGAAGGTTCCATGCCGGTGGAGAAGATTATTGCCGAGCGTGTGGCGACTGGGGCCTTGTCGATGGAACGACTCCTGGCGCTTTCCGTGTACACAGGCGTGCTGGTCAAGGACCCGGATAACGGGCACTTTCTCTCGCCTCACCAATCCATTCGCATTGAACCGGTCTGGCGTGACGACGGTGAAGGGTTGGATATGCGTCGTACCACCATTGATATTCGCCTGGAGGAAGAAGAAAATGATGCCTATCAGGTAGCATTTCATGCACGCAAACATAAAGGCGATGAGGATGACTGGCGCAGTATCACGCTGAGTGTACCCAAACAACTCAATGTCCAGCGCGAATATGATGATGAGCGTGAGCATACATACCTATCCATCCCGTTGGATGAGTTTTTATATGTGACGAATGCCAGCCTCATTGCCAATGCCGGGCTTCAGGATGCGGTCCAGCAATCCATTCAGGGTATGGCAGGCCCATCCAGCGATGAAAAATATTATCGTGCGCTGGAGGCATTGCTTTTTCCTGCTGTATGGCGCAATGCCAGCTTATTTTTGGAGCGCGGTTTAGGCGTGCTGGCGGCGAGTGATGCACAAATCTGCGAATTTCTACGCTTGCCACCCGATGAGCAGCGCGTGCGCGAGGGGTTTTTTGATCGTGACCGCATGGCGGAAGAGACGGTCGACCGCGCCTATGAGGAACTGACGGATATGGTCGCGGCTTTCTCACGCCGTCACGCCCAGCGTCGTGAGAAAGAAGGCCCGCCGGTGCATAACCCGCTGACCCTTCACTATGCCATCAATCATGTGATTGGCGGGCGCAATCTGGGTGAGATGGATACGCTCTTTGCCGCTGCAACGCAGGCCCACAGGGAGCGGGCCGTGAGGCAGCAGGGCAGACAGTCAAGAGAACCGGCAGCCCCTGCTTATGTGGCTAATTCAGATTTTATGACTATGCAGGCGATCTGGAATCGCAAAGCACCGCTGGCCATGTTTCTCTCTCAGCCGGATTTTGTCCGTGAACTGCGCATCCTCACGACGCAGCTTGCGGAACTGCCGCCAGGCGCATTGCAGCAGGTGCCGCCCGGGAATATGAAAGCGCTGGTCGATGAGACAGTGTGGCTGGCACAGCGTCACCTCACGACGCAGGAGCGTGACGACTATCCGGTACTGGAGCGCATGTCGCAGTATAAAACACAAAAACTGGCGGTGCGTAATTTTCAACAGCACCAAACGACCGATAAAACGGGCAGCTTCTGGGATTGGAAGGTGGCGCTCACCGCACGTGATGAAATGGAATTGCGAGAGCCCGTGCATGAAGAGCGCTAGCGCTACACTCCGGGCTTGGCATTTGAGCGCGAGTCGCTATCTTTAGGCAATTATTTTTTATTCATGACCAATAAGCATATGACCCAACGAATTTTCTCCGGCATTCAGCCAACCGGCAGCCTGCATTTGGGTAATTATCTTGGTGCTATGCGCCAGTGGGTGGCCATGCAGCGCGATTATGACTCCATCTTCTGCATTGTCGATCTGCATGCCATCACCGTGCCGCAGGACCCGGATGCGCTGCGCCAGTCGATTCGTGAGACAGCGGCGGCTTTCATTGCCTCCGGTGTTGACCCGGAGCATTGCATCATCTTCAACCAATCCGCCGTCGCCGAGCATACAGAACTGGCTTGGGTGCTGAACTGCCACACGCCACTTGGGTGGCTGGATAGGATGACGCAGTTTAAGGATAAATCTGGTTTAAGTAATGTAGACGAGAACCATAGATTGGTTAAACAAATAGCTGCAGATCTAAGGGAGATTGCGGAAGAAACAGATAATCCGTCAGAAAAAAATGTGTGTACTAGGAAAGCATCGGGAATCATTAGAAAAGTAGAAATAGAAGGAAAGAAAATACGTGATAAGGCGTATTTAGGCCTCTATGCCTACCCGGTGCTCATGGCCGCAGATATTCTCCTTTATAAAGCCACCCATGTGCCGGTGGGTGAAGACCAAAAGCAGCATATTGAACTGGCACGTGACATTGCCGGTGCGTTCAACCGTGCGGTTGACCAAGAGTTTTTCCCACTGCCAGAGCCAGTGATTCAGGGCGATGCCACACGGGTGATGAGCCTGCGCGATGGCCGCGCCAAGATGAGCAAGTCCGACCCGTCCGATAATTCACGCATTAACCTGACGGATGATCGGGACAGCATTGCCAAAAAGTTCAAAAAAGCGACCACCGATTCTGAAGCTGGCATCTCCTATGATGTCGAAAAGCGCCCGGAAGTCTCTAATCTACTGAATATTTATGCCGCGCTGCGCAATGTACCACGTCAGCAGATTGAGCAAGAATTTGCCGGCAAAGGCTTTGCTGAATTCAAACCGGCACTGGCGGAACTGGCGGTGGAAACACTAAGTCCCGTGACCGATGAGATGCGCCGCCTGCTGGACGACCAGGCCTATATTGATTCGGTGCTCAAACGAGGGGCGGAAAAGGCCCGTGCCATCGCCAGCAGCCATATGCGCGAGGTGCGCGATTTGGTGGGCTTTGTGCAGTTTTGATTGCGTGACGATGCCAAGCCGTTAGGGTAGCCGGTATGTTCATCGCACAGTAACCTCTGGGGTAAAGAATGATGACACGCTCACTCTCCATGTTCATCCTGTTGTTCTGCCTGTGGGCGCACCATCCGGTATATGCTCAAACGGCGATTCTGGATTATGCCAATGAGACCGATCAGGCCACCGCTCAAGGGTGGAGCGGCTTTGTCGCCGCAGGCACGGCCGTACTGCCGGAATATGATGGCGCTGAAGACTATCAGGTTATCCCGGTAGCCGCGCTTCAGCTGAATAAGGGTAATTACTATATCGCCACCCGCGGGCTTGGCTTTGTGGCTAATGTGATTGATTCACCACATTTCAATGCAGGGCCGATTGTGCGCTTTCGTTTTGGGCGCGACGATGATGTCGACAATGCACGTATCGCGCAATTGCGTGCATTGGACGATGCGGTGGAAACGGGCGCCTTCATCAGCGCCATTCAGCGTAATCTGTGGCGCCCTGGGGATAATCTGGAGCTTTCGCTATCGGCGGCGCATGATGTCGCTGGAGGCCATGGTGGGCTGCTGGCCGATATTAGCGCCTCGTATTTTGTGCCGGTGCGGCGAGACTTACGCCTTGGATTCAGCGCCAGCCTTGGTTATCAAAGTGACGATTATGCAGAAAGCTATTTCACCATTGACGCAAACAATGCGGCGCGCAGCGGCCTGCAGCAATATGATGCTGACGGCGGCCTGAACAACGCCAGCGCAGGCATTCAACTGATCTATGCATTTGACCAGCGTTGGGGCATTTTTTCGATGTTGCAATATTCGCGTCTGTTGGCTGATGCGGCCGACAGCCCGATCGTCGATCAGGAAGGCAATGCCAATCAATTATTTGGTGTCGTCGCCGTAAGTTATCGCTTCTAATCCGGAATATACAGGACATGGTAACGGATGAGTCAACCACCGCGCATCTCTATCGTCATCCCCGTTTATAACGAAGAAGAGAATATCGCCCCACTATGCGACGCAGTGCGCTCAGCCATGGAGGGGCTGCGCTATGAGTTGATTCTGGTGGATGACGGCTCGTCGGATGAAACGGTTGAACGTGCGCGGGCGCAGGAGGACACGCCTATCCGCACCGTGGTGTTTGCGCGTAATTATGGCCAGACTTCGGCCATGGCCGCCGGTATTGCTGAGGCATCGGGTGAGTATATCGTCACCATGGATGGCGATTTGCAGAATGACCCGGCGGATATCCCGATGATGCTCGATAAGCTGGAGGAGGAAGGGCTGGATGTGGTGATGGGCTATCGTGCCAACCGCAAAGACGGCATGATGCTGCGGAAAATTCCCAGCCGTATCGCCAATTGGCTGATTCGCCGCACCACGGATGTGCAGGTGAGGGATTATGGCTGTACGCTCAAGCTCTTTCGGCGCGATCTGGCCAAGCGGCTCGATCTCTATGGTGAATTACATCGCTTTATCCCCATCCTCAGCCAAATTCACGGCGCTAACATCGCCGAAGTGCCGGTGAGGCATCATGCACGCCGCTTTGGCTCGTCTAAATATGGCATAGGCCGTACTATACGCGTGATGAGCGACCTCTTGCTCATGCTGTTCTTCCTCAAATACCGCCAGCGTCCGATGCATCTGTTTGGCACGCTCGGTATTGGCATGGGCGTTGCCGGTGGCTTGATTGCCTTTTATTTGCTGCTGGAAAAACTGGGCGGTCACGATATTGGCCACCGGCCACTTTTTTATGTCGGCATATTGCTCATTCTCATGGCCGTGCAGTTCATCACCGCTGGCTTCATCTCTGAGTTGATGATGCGCACCTATTTTGAATCACAAAACAAAAAGCCCTATCTGATTTTACGGCGCTATCAGGGCAAGACCGAGATAAAGGATGACTGAACCTTCGCACACTCCCGGTGAGGCACCACCGACCAAAGCCAGTGCAGGCATGGACAGCCTCATCCCGCTCGATAGTGATACGGCGATGACGCCGATGAAGCCCCGTCATGCACGCCTCAAAGCGCTGGCAATTTACGCACTGGCATTTTGTCTGCTGGGCTTTGTTCTGCATCAAATTGGGATTGAAGTGTTGATCGACCGCCTGAAGGTGCTGCCACTCAGCAGCCTGGTGGCGGCGTTTTTACTGATCAATCTCTCGCAACTCATCAGCGCCCAGCGTATGCGCCTTTATGCCCGCCTGCGCGGGGAAGATATTCCGCTCAGTTACGCCATCCGCCTTTATTATCTGGGGATGTTTTATAATTTGTTCCTGCCCGGGGGCTTCGGCGGCGACGGGGTGAAGATGATTGCGCTCAAGCGGCATTATCATCTCCCTTATACTGACGGCTTTCGCGTGATGGTGGGCGAGCGTGCCAACGGGCTATTGTGGCTGCTGCTCAGCGTGCTGATCATGCTGCCGGTGAGCGCTGTCTTTGCATTGTTTCCGGCAGCATGGCTGTGGTGGGCGCTGGGGTTGATCGCCACGCTGGTCGGCTATCGCCTCGGCAACGGTTATGTCACCGGGGAGAGCCTACGCCATGCGCTGCATTGTTCCATCTATTCCATCGGGGTGCAGGGGGGTATGTTGCTCTCGGCCGCCGTACTGCTCCATGCCATGCAGGTGGGTGAGCGGTTGCTTGACTATCTTGTGCTGTTCCAGATTTCGATTCTGGCGTCGCTCCTGCCTTTCTCGGTAGGCGGCATCGGCCTGCGCGAGGCGATCTATTATCTCGCCGGGCCGGAAATCAATTTAAGTGTCGAACGCGGCGTTGCTTTCTCCCTCGCCTTTCTGGGGCTCTACGCCTTGAGCTGCCTGATTGGTGCATTGTTTATGGCACGGATGAAATCTTCATCTCGTAACGACACATATTAGCGCGGCCGGAACACATCCAGATACAGCTCCATCTCATTGTCTGCCAGCGGATAGTCACGGCCACCTCGTGCATGCAGCACCTTAGTGTGGTGAATGCGGGCCAGTCTGAGCTGAATTTGTGTCGAGACGCGCATCGACACCCCGGCCTCCCAGCAGAGCGCGGTGATTGCCTTTGGGTTCTGCGCGTCGATAATGCGCTTGACGGTCTCTTCATCAAAACTGCCCAGCAGCGACAGCGCAGCGCAGACAAAGGCTTTATCGCCGCGCACCACCGCATCATCCACGGCGTCGCTGTCTAATCGGCCTTGGCGGTGCAATTCCCGTGCGGAGAGAGTGGCACTACGCTGGCGTTCTTTACGGGGTGAGGAGAGGCGATCTTCCACCTGTTCGCGCAGGGTGCTGAGTGTACCACTATCGAGCAATCGTGAATCCTTCATCATGGCAATCAATGAGTCGGAGACAAAGCTCGCCAGCTTGTCCATGGTGCTGGAGGGCAGGTCAGGGCGCATGATCAACGGTTCATGCCATTCTTCATAATCCGGTGCCAACTCCACAATGCGATTGAGTGAGCGTTTGCTGATATCCGCCGTCTTGTTACCCAGCAAGCGGGTGATGGCATTGCCATCACTGGATTTGACCACGGCATCGGTCACCTCACGTGACAGGCGCGTGCGCCCGGCAATGGCCTCTACCGCACCGGGGATGGGGCTGGAGGTGATAATCTTCACCAAATCATGATCGGTCAGCACGGGTGAGCATTCCAGCACCGGTGCGGCAACACTGATGGCTTCATCCTGTGCCAGTGTCAGTATCACCTCATGCGGCGCCTGGTCATATTCCTTGAGTTCTTCTGAAATAATACGCCGCACGCGCTCCAACTGATCGGCACACAGTGCGATCAATACCCGCTCGGTATATGCCAGCAACTCATGTTTGGCTGCATGGTTGAGATCCGGCAGCAGGCGTGCGATTTTACGCGCAATATGACAGCGCGCATCATCGCTGATTTCAATCGCCAGGCTACGCCCACTGAGCAAGGGGGTGGGGGCCTGTCCTTCTTTTTGTACATAGACCTCATTATTGATCAGTGTGATCTGGGTATCCTGTGCTGCGCTCGATTGTTCGGGTGGTAAAACTTCACCCTCAACCGCTTCAGCCAGCAGGCTGGCGGTGTCATGCTTTTTCGAGAGTAATCGTACTAGCGACGGAATGCGCGGCACGAATGGAATTCCTTTGGTAGTTTACGAATGTCACCATAAGGGATCGCTGTAAACAAAGGTTAAAGATGACGCTATCTATAGCCGATTGCGCATAAAAATACACGCAACTGATTGGCTATCAGCCCGCGACTGCGGGCCGTCGCTCATGCGACGGAATGCGTTTATGTATGGCCATAAACGCAACTAACTATAAGGGTGAGATATATTCAGCTCACCTGATTACTATAGGCCTGATACCAGCTCGATGCCGTGCTGACTTGTTTGCGTCGCTGCTGGATGGATTCCGATGGTATCTGCATCGGCTGCATCTGTTCAATCACCCGATCAATATCGGTCGTTGGTTTGCCGAAATAATACCCCTGGCCAAATTCCACGCCACTATCTCTCAAAAACTCGGCGACGGCCTTATCTTCTACCATCTCACCAATCGTCACCATCTGTAAATCATGACACAGGCTGACCATGGCTTTGAGCAGATGACGACCGCGCGTTGTCGCTTGTGAATCACGCACATAGCTGCCATCGATCTTGACAAAATCCACTTCCAGATGGCGCAGATAGTCGAAGGACGACTCGCCCACACCAAAATCATCAAGACAGCATAGATTGCCATGATGCCGCAATTCCTGCAAAAAGCGATTAGCCTTGCTCAAATCATCAATGCGGGCAGATTCCGTCACTTCCACAATCATTTGCTTGCTAATTTTGGGGTTGCTTTTCAGCAGCCTGAGAAAAGCATCTTTGAACAAATCGCTGCTCAGTGACAGGCCGGAGAGGTTGACGGCTACCACCGGCCGCTTATGGATCAGCAGCGCATCATTGAGCGTATCGATCACTTTTTGTGTCATGGCGAGGTCAAAATCACCGATCAGCCCGGCTTGCTCACCAAAAGTGATGAACTGAAATGGGTTTTGAAATTCATCATCTTCACGCAGTCGCGTCAGCACCTCAAAATGGTGAGGTGTGCCCGCTTTCATATCAACAATCGGCTGCAGCGCGACGTCGAACAAATCATCACCCAACGTCCGGCGGAACGCACCGATTTTATGCACCGTCTCATCCAGCATCATTTCATAGCTCTCAGCCAGCGAGTGAATGGTGAACTCGTCTCCGGCATCTTCGGCAAAGCGATTAATGGTGTAATGCAGCGCCCGGGCCGTATCTAGCTCGCTTAATCCCAGTGCTTCCAGCGCAAAGCTCTTGACGCGCATATCCAGCCCATGCTCATCAAAACCATAATCATTGGCAATGCGTTGCATATCGCTCATCAGCCTGTGCTGTTTGTACGCATCATCATGCAGCAGACCATACACCCCGCCATCCAGGCACGCAGCCATATCGCCATCAAGCGAATGCTGTTTCAAATGACGACAAATATCCTGCATCAGCGTCACGGCTTTGTCTCGCTCATCGCCCATCAACATCTCATGCAATTCCGGGAAATCGACCATGGTGATGCTGACCTCGTCGTCTTGCTTGGTCATCAGCCGTTCGGTCACAACCGCTTCAAAATGGCGTTGACGCAGCAGGCCGGTGTTAAGGTCACGTTTGCCAATTTCTTCCACGCTCACTTCAGCGCGAATCAGGCTCAATGTCAGATAAAGGTGGTTTTTCATATCCGGCAATTTGTAGCCGGATAATGCAAAGGGGTAGGTGCGTTCACGCTCCCCTTTCAGCCGTATTTTAATTTGATCAAAACGGTGCCAGTTGCCGGAGGCTGCTAGCATATCCGAGGCATGATTTCGATCTTCTTCATGCACCATGTCGACGAAGTTGCGCCCCACCAGCGTATCGGCGGCTTCACCAATCAGGCCTTGCGTGGCGCCATCGGCAAATAGCAATGTGCCGTCCTTATCAACTTCCAATAAAATATCGGCATTGGCAAAGGCGAAAGCGACAAAACGGTCGCGCTCACCGCGTAATTGATGCACTAACGCCCCCGGCGTTTCACTGAGCATAATGGCCTCTCCTGTTATTCCGGCTTTATTTTTATCCGATATCCGGTATATTCCGCGCTTTTACAAGCATCTTGCTAGGGTATAGTGTGATTTTATTAATAAAATGCTTAACACACGTTAAAATTAGTTAAAATGCTATCCAATCATGTTGAGCTAAGTAAGGAATGACCATGATGACCGCAGCCTCTGTTCAAGAGCCCGCTAACGACAGCAACACCGCATTACAAACCATTATCGACGCTGCGTGGGAAGATCGCGCATCGATCAATATTGAGACCAAAGGGGAGGTGCGCGAGGCGGTCGACAGCGCCATTGACGCGATGGATCAAGGAAAACTGCGCGTTGCTGAGAAAAAAGGCGGCGAATGGCAGGTCAATCAATGGGCGAAAAAGGCGGTGCTGCTCTATTTTCGCCTGAATGACATGCAATGCATTGAGGGCGGTCCAACAACTTCCGGTAAAGTCGGAACGCCATGGTTCGACAAAGTGCCGTCCAAATTTGATGGCTGGGAAGAAAAAGACTTCCGTGATGCCGGATTCCGTGCCGTGCCTGGCTGTTTTGTGCGTAAGTCGGCTTATATCGCGCCAAACGTTGTGCTGATGCCAAGTTTTGTCAATTTAGGGGCCTATGTCGATGAAGGTACAATGATCGATACCTGGGCAACGGTAGGAAGCTGCGCGCAAATCGGCAAACACTGTCACATCTCCGGCGGTGCAGGGATAGGTGGCGTGTTGGAGCCATTGCAGGCTGAACCGGTGATTATTGAGGATAATGTCTTTATCGGCGCACGCAGTGAAGTGGCCGAAGGAGTGATCGTGGAAGAAGGAGCGGTCATCTCCATGGGCGTCTATCTCGGCGCTTCAACCAAAATTATCGACCGTGACAGCGGGGTGGTCTATCGCGGGCGCGTGCCGGCCTACAGCGTCGTCGTGCCGGGCGCGCTGCCGGGCAAACCGTTGCCGGATGGCACGCCGGGGCCGTCACTCTATTGTGCCGTCATTGTCAAGCGCGTGGATGAGAAAACCCGCAGCAAAACCAGCGTCAACGAGTTGCTGCGTAATCCATGATGACTCCGGCCATGATCAATCCGGTCACGCTTGCTCAATCGCTGATTCGCTGCCCGTCCGTCACGCCTGAGGAAGGCGGGGCGCTTACTCTATTAGAAGAGGTGCTGAAGCCGCTGGGCTTCACCTGCCATCGTCTGCGCTTTGAAGAAGCCGGTACCGAGCCGGTTGAGAATCTCTATGCACGGTGGGGCAGCACAGCGCCGAATCTGTGCTTTGCCGGGCATACCGATGTCGTGCCGCCCGGTAATGAAGCGGACTGGACCTATCCACCCTTTGCCGCCGAAATTCACAATGGCGTACTCTATGGTCGTGGCGCGGAGGATATGAAGGGCGCCATTGCCGCTTTCATTGCCGCTGCCAGCCGGTTTATTGAGGTGCAGGGCAAGAACGGCAAGGGCTCCATCAGCTTACTCATCACGGGTGATGAAGAAGGTCCGGCCATCAATGGCACGCGCAAAATGCTTGGCTGGCTGAAAGAGCAGGGCGAAGTGCTCGATGCCTGCATCGTTGGTGAGCCGACCAACCCAAAAACAATTGGTGAGATGGCCAAAATAGGCAGACGTGGCAGTATCGGCTTTCATCTGACCGTGCATGGCCGACAAGGGCATGTGGCCTATCAGCATCTGGCCGATAACCCGATTACCCGGCTCGTGCCCATTCTCAATGACCTCAAGGCCGAGCCGATTGATGGCGGCACCGATTATTTTCCCCCCACTAATCTGGAAATCACCACGGTGGATGTCGGCAACCCGGCGGTGAATGTCATTCCGGGTGAGGCGAGGGCGAGCTTTAATATCCGATTTAATGATCTGCAGGACGGAGAGGCACTGGCCAGTTGGGTGCGTGAAGTGTGCGCACGCCATGCGGAGAATATCACGCTGGATTATCGTTGCAGTGCAGAGGCGTTTCTCACCCCGCCGGGGCCGCTCAGTGACATCGTCAAGCAATCGGTGCAGGCCGTCACAGGCAAGGAGCCAGACCTCACCACCACCGGCGGCACTTCCGATGCACGCTTCATTAAAGACGCCTGCCCGGTGGTTGAATTTGGCACCACCGGCAAAAGAGCCCATCAGGTCGATGAATGCGTTAAGGTGGTGGATATTGAATGTTTATCAGCGATTTATGGTGAGGTTCTTAGCCGCTACTTCTGAGCCAACATGTGCCCGCAATCGCTATAAGTGTGTAGCGAGGCCAGTAGGCCGAGCCAGCCTTGAGCTGTGCCTCATGGCCGAGTCAGTAGACGAGGCCGGAGGCAAAATATAAACTACCCATATTCTACCCTCGCAAAATAAAGTCCCCCCGCCGGGGCTGTGGGGCCAGCCTTGGTGCGGTCTTTGGCCGCGAAAATCTCATCGATGATCTCCGGTGGCCAGTCGCCAAACCCAATGCGTGCCAGTGTGCCAACCATAATACGCACCTGATTATAAAGAAATGAGCGGGCACTGACCTGCACCTCAATCATCTCACCCGCCTGCACCACTGTCACCTGATCCAATGTTTTCTCTGCCGAGTCTGACTGACAATCAACGGAGCGAAAACTGGTGAAGTCATGATGACCGATAAGTCGCTTCGCCGCTTCTTGCATCGGCGCCACGGCCAGCTCCGGCACCACATGCCAGACATAGCCTTGCTGCGTGGTGGGCGGCGCCCGGCGATTGAGTATGCGATAGACATAATGTCGTTGCGTGGCGGAGAAGCGGGCATGAAACGCCTCATCCACTTCTTCCACATTCAATATGGCAATGCCTGAATCGGTGAGAAAATGATTCAGCGCTTCATTGATGGTAAAGACAGGCCGTGCTTTGGGCAAATCCACATGCGCCACCTGGCCAAGCGCATGCACCCCGGCATCGGTGCGGCCAGAGCCGAACACGGTGACTTCGTGAAGGCAAAAATCGCGGATAGCTTCTTCCAACCGCCCTTGAATGCTCGGCTTATCGGGCTGACGCTGCCAGCCATGATAATGAGTGCCGTCATATTCGATCGTCAGCTTGTAGCGATGCATTACGTAATCACATCGCCATCTTCAAAGATAAAGCCGCGCATCAATTCGTCGGCATCCATCGGCGCGCGATTGGCGCGTTGTAACCGATCCATCTGCAAAATGCCTTCGCGGCAACCGATCCATAATTGCCCATCGCTGATTTCCGGCGCTGTGGCAATCTCACCCGGCTTGACCCGGGCGTTGCTGTCTACCACTTGCGCTTTCAGCACTTTAATGCGCTCACCTTTATAATTAAAATACGCACCGGGCCAGGGTTGCACACCACGAATCAACCGCTCGAGTTTGGTTGCCGAGAGTTTGTGAAATTGCAAATGTCCCTCATCTTTATCAAGCTTGCGAGCATAGAGTGCTCCTTCATCCGGTTGAGTAATCGGTTTGACAATACCCCTCTCCAGCCCGACGATGGCTGCCACGCACAATTCGGCTCCGAGTTGGGATAAGGATTCCGTCATGGTCTCGGCAGTTTCTTCCGGGCCAATCGGCACTTTTTGATAGAGCAGAATCGGGCCGGTATCGCAGCCCTCATCCATTTGCATGATGGTGACACCGGTTACCTCATCTCCAGCAATGATGGGCCGATGAATGGGCGAGGCTCCTCGCCAGCGTGGCAAAAGTGACGGATGGACATTGATGCAGCCATATCGGGGAATATCCAGAATCGCCTTCGGCAGAATCAGCCCATAGGCGACCACAACGGCAATATCCAGCTTGAATTCCTCAAACTCCTTGATGCGCTGCTCCATAGACAGGCGCTGCGGCGTGACGACCGTCAATCCTTGTTCTTGAGCAAACGCATGTACCGGGCAGGGGGTCGTTTTTTTGCCGCGATGGGCCGGACGCGGCGGCTGGCTATAGACAGCAACAATCTCATGCTTGGCTTTTATCAGCGCGGCAAGCGTGGGGAGTGCAAATGCCGGGCTGCCCATAAAAATAATACGCATAAAACAGTCTATTGTCAGGAGTTGGTAATGTAGAGTGTCAATGTATCAGCTAAAGGTAAATAATAATTAACATGGTGGTTCGGATGCCACCGGTGCGGCCAGCTTCTGTTCCTTTTTTACTTTGCGATGAATCATGTCGCGCTTCATCCGCGAGAGATGATCAGTGAAGGTAATCCCATTGAGGTGATCCAGCTCATGCTGAATACAAATCGCAAGCAAGCCATCCGCTTCCAATTCACGCAGTTCACCTTGCTCATCCATATAGCGAATGCGTACTTTCTCTGCGCGTGTGACATCGGCATATTGACCGGGAAAGGACAGGCAGCCTTCCTGATAGGTATGTGTCTCTTCCGATTCCCAGATAACTTCCGGATTCACAAGCTTAATCGGTGAGACAGGCTCGCCACGCTCGGTTTGGTCTACATCCATCACCATCATGCGCTGCATAATGCCCACCTGCACCGCGGCAAGACCAATACCGCCACTGGCATACATGGTTTCCATCATATCATTGAGCTGGCTGCGCACCTCATCTGTCACTCGCTCAACCGGGGAAGAAATTTCTTTCAGTCGGGGATCCGGGTAGGTCACAATGGGTAATATGGCCATGACACATCCTTCTTCATCTACAATACAAAATAATGATTCTATACCATTATATAATAATAAAAAACTATGCAGCTTTGCTGGTGGCCACATCGCTGATCCGTGCCAGCGATTCCTCCTTGCCGAGAATCGCCATCACTTCGCCAACACCCGGCGATTGCAGGGTGCCGATTAAGGCGGCGCGCAGCGGTTGCCCCACTTCTTTAAACTTCAGGCCGCTCTCTTCGACAAAACGCGCAATGGCTGCATCCAGCACCTCGTGATTCCAGGGGTCAACCACACGCAGCAGATCGTGCAGCGCCTGCAGGCGGGCTGGCACCGCCGGGTCGGCCATCACCTTGGCGGCTTTGTCATTGAGTGATATGGGCCGATCCTGGCAGAAAAACAACACGGCATCGGCCAGATCATTCAGCCGGGTCGCACGCTGTACCAGCGATGGCAGTCCGGCGCGGACGCGTCTGAGCATTTCATCTGTCGGTTCCTGCTTCAGCCGTTCCTCAAGCAGCGGAAACAGGAGCGGCATTAAACGATCCGGTTCAGCATGACGCAAATAATGCGCATTGAGGTGATCCATTTTATTCAGGTCGAGACGCGATGGAGAAGCGCCGACACCACTCAGATCAAACCAGGCAATGGCCTGATCGGTCGAGATGATTTCATCATCGCCATGGCTCCAGCCAAGTCGCAGCAGGTAATTCCGCAGCGCTTCCGGCAGGTAACCCATCTCGCGATAGGCGTCGATACCGAGCGCTCCATGGCGTTTGGAAAGTTTGGCGCCGTCCGGGCCATGAATGAGTGGAATATGAGCAAAAGTAGGTATGTCCCAGCCGAATGCCTGATAAATGAGCGCTTGTCGTCCGGCATTGGTCAGGTGGTCATCCCCGCGAATAATATGCGAAATGCCGGTATCATGATCATCCACAACCACGGCAAGCATGTAGGTTGGCGTACCGTCGGAACGCAGCAACACCATGTCATCCATCTCGCTATTGGGAAAGCGCACTGTGCCCTGCACTGCATCTTCAATGATGGTGTCGCCATCTTGCGGTGCTTTGAGGCGGATCACTGGATCGACGTCCTCCGGCGCATCGGCGGGGTCGCGATCACGCCAGCGCCCGTCATAACGAAAGCCACGACCCTCGGCCTGGGCCTGCTCACGCATCGCCTGCAATTCTTCCGGCGGGCAATAGCAGCGATAGGCTTTGCCTTCCTCGAGGAGCCGCTTGGCCATCTCCGCGTGATGATCACCACGCTGACGCTGAAAATGCGCCTCGCCATCCCAGTCCAGTCCCAGCCATTCAAGCCCCTCTAAAATCGCATCGATGGCTTCTGTAGTAGAGCGTTTCTGATCGGTATCTTCAATACGTAAGATAAACCGCCCATGATGGCGTCTGGCATAAAGCCAGTTAAACAGGGCGGTACGCGCCCCACCAATATGCAAAAACCCGGTGGGCGAGGGCGCAAATCGCGTCACGACGGAAGAAGTGGCATTTGTTAAGGTCATGCTTAAGCTTTGCAGTTAGAGTTGACCTCTTGGATAACTGATTATGGCGCTGGCGAAAATGATAAAAAGCAAGCATCGGAGCGGAACATACGGGTGGTATTTGAGCGACGAAGCACGGATTTTTAATATTTACAGCATG
Source organism: uncultured Rickettsiales bacterium (assembly GCA_964435165.1). GTDB lineage: Bacteria > Pseudomonadota > Alphaproteobacteria > Rickettsiales > RI-342 > CAYSXY01. The sequence goes on along the minus strand of CAYSXY010000034.1, from coordinate 2,233 downwards.
CAAGAATCAGTGATGCGAGAGGTCAAGTAGTGATGTTTATCGATAAAAAACCGATATATAAAGCTGGAATAATGCAGCCTACTATCATGATCTACCCCGGACGCAAAGCCTCATGATTGCAACCCGCACCTTTATGCTGATCCCGGTCTTTCTGGGGCTCGGCATCGGCCTGTATTTTGCGCTGCCAGTCGAACCGCCCTCCAGCATGATGATCGGTGCCGGTGTCATGGCCCTCACGATGTGCCTGCTCGGTTGGGCGGCATCTTTGAGCCAGGGTGTGATCGGGCGTATATCATTGGTTTTTCTGTTAATTGGGCTGATTGCCATCGGCTTTGGACGGGCCCAATGGCGCAGTATGGAAGTCTCGGCACCGATGCTGCAGGATTTGAACAGCGCCGATTTCAAGGGTGAGCGCTCTGTCAGCGGGCGTATTCGTGAAATAGAGCCACATCAGCGTGGCATGCGTATCATCCTCGATGAGGTGACAATTGAACAGATGATTCCAGAGATGACGCCTGAGCGTGTCCGAATACGGTTTATGGTGCGCGACACGCTGCTTGGGCCGGGGGATCGTATTCGTTTTGAGGCAATGCTCTACCCACCGTCGCGGCCAGTCATGCCGTACGGTTTTGATCTGGCGCGCCACCTGTATTTTCAGCGAATCGGCGCGGTTGGCTATAGCCTGCAATTGCCGCGCATCATCAATGAGCCGGGTGAGGCGCAGGCATCACAACAGGCACAATGGCAGCTATGGACCGAACAATGGCGCACCACCAAGGCCGATGCGGTCAGTCACGTGCTGCGCCCGCGCGAGGCCGGGGTAGCACTGGCATTGTTGTTGGGTGAACGTGGCGGCCTGTTTACCGATGACTATGCCAGAATGCAGTTTGCGGGCTTAGCGCATATATTGGCTATCTCTGGGTTGCATATGGTGTTAGTGGCGGGGTTTGTCTTTTTTGTCAGCCGCCGCCTGCTGGCCTCATCTTCTGCCCTGGCCTTACATTATGATTTGAAAAAAATCGCCGCCATCATCGCGTTGATTATGGCCGGCTTTTATCTGCTGGTGGCCGGCATGCCGGTGTCTGCCCAGCGCGCCTATCTTATGCTGGCGCTGGTAATGATTGCGGTGCTGGTCGACCGGCGACCCGATCCGCTACGTCTGGTGGCGATCGCGGCCACCATTATATTGCTGCTGACGCCGGAGTCCCTGCTTTCTGCCAGCTTTCAACTGTCCTTCGCCGCGGTGACCGGGCTGATTGCTTTTTTCAGCTGGTATCATCGCAACATGCACTATCCTTATGGGGACACACCCATGACCATAGGTGAAAAGCTGCGCTATCGCGTGATGTACTATCCGATGGGTATCATGGCCGGGTCTGTCGTGGCAATTCTCGCGACGGCACCCTTTGCGCTCTATCACTTTCAACAGGTAAACCTGTATGGTGTGCTTGCCAATATTGCGGCGATGCCGCTTGTCACCTTCTGGGTGATGCCAATGGGGCTTTGCGCCATGCTGATGCTGCCATTCGGCCTCGAGGCCGTGCCGCTCAAAGCCATGGGCATCGGCATAAACGGCTTGCTTCAGATTGCCGAACTGGTGGCACGGTTGCCGGACTGGATTATCCTGGCGCCTCCGTTCCCTTCGCTGTTTTTAGTGATGGCGGCGCTGGGCGGGATTCTCTGGGTGGCAGGCCAGGGCTTTTTGCGCATCATGGGAGCGGCCACGACGGCTGCGATGTTTGCGTTCGTCTTCCTCACGCCCACGCCGGTAGCATTGGTTTCAGACGACCATGCCATGTTTCGTCTGACCGAGAAGGACTGGCTCTATGTTGGTGAGCGCCCTTCGCGTTGGCCGGTGGATGTCTGGCAGCGCGCCATGCATATGGAAACAGTCACAACGCCTGAAACATTAATCTCACAAGGCCGCGCGCGCTGCGATTATGAAGGCTGCATTGTTACCTATGGCACACGTGAGCTCGGCTATACGCGTTCGCTTGCGGCGCTTCGCGAAGATTGCCTGCAGCTTGACCTGGTGTTGTATCATGGGCCGCGCCCGGATGAAGTCATTCCCTGCAAGGCCGATGTTATCGGTGTCTCCGAACGCCAATTGGCACTCTCCGGCGCCCATGCCGTGTTTTTGGAAAAAGATGGCTTTCGCATTTGGCGCGCGGCCCGCGCTCAGGGCAAACGCCCCTGGTCGCGGCGCTATTTTGTCAGATGACTATCAAATTAT
>CAYSXY010000033.1:2411-22341 GCA_964435165.1 uncultured Rickettsiales bacterium | reverse complement strand
AGTTGGGAGCATCCACCAATTTCATCATGAGCGCGTTGTTCCTTATGCACTATAGCGGCAAAAGCTTTGACAAAGGAACGTTGCGAAAATTAACCAAAGCCATGCAACAGGAGTTGGAAGCGCAAGGGGCGGTTGCCGAAGGACAAGGCGTGCAGGCGATTTCAGAAGATGAGGTTTTTGAACTGGCCAGCAATTTTGATCGATTCGCCCGAAATTATGTATGGGAGTTAAATACACTGGGCGATAGTGTGGCGAGTATATTGTATTTAGGGGCTAATTTAAAAAAAGGGGATCCGTCGGCGATACTCGGTTCTTCTCTAACGATAGCGGCATCGCTGGTGAAAATATTCGGACCCCAGTCCGACGGCACAACAATGATCGATTACCGTGCCCTGCATGACAAGCTCAAAGAGAATAACCCACTATATGAAACGGTCTCAAAAAAAATCGATGGTACTCCGGCGGCACAATTTCTGACAAACTGTGCCGATTGGTTCGCCAATATAATTCAGGGGCGACGCCAGTTCATCGCTTCTGTGATGCAAAGTTTTTCTAATGTCGTCTTTATGTTCAACGGTATTAAGGAGCGTAACTGGAAAATCTTTGGCATGGGGCTGTCATGGCTGGTCGGTAATATTTTCCAGTCCCGTTCGGATGATGCGATAGGGTTGGATCCAGGAGATGCATCTTTTGTTACCGCTCTGTCGTTGGAAGAGCCGGTCTGTCGCATGGCAGAGAGCGCGCGTGAGGCAGGCGTGGATGAAGAGGAGATTGAACGTCAAATACGGACCACCATCCGCCCATATGCAACATGGTTGGCAAAGGAAGATGCGATTGACATCGGCATAGTGAAAAGCCCGGAAGCACTGATTGAGAGCTATATAACGGCAATTTTAGAGAATATCCGCGCGCTGCAAGCAGCGAGACATTCTGCCGGTGATCATATTCAGGCGGATTGCGACGCACTCTATGGTGATGCGTCGGGGGCAACGGATGATGCTCAAGCTGATGAAAATATTCCCCCGGTAGCTGTGACCACGGATGCAGCCGCAGCGATCACGACAGAAGACGGAAATAAAACGGGCATCAGTTAGGCTCTGTTGAGGGCTCATGTAGTGTTTTGTTGTGAGCAGAGGTTTTCACCTCGCAAGGTAAAGTCCTTAAATGATCCCTCAACAGAGTCTAAAGCTCAAGCGAACGGTCTTCCGCCAATGCCTTGCGGTGCGTGTCACCCGGTGAGCCGGTGTTACGTGCGAGCAGGTGATAGGCAGCGGGCACAATAAACAGCGTGAATAGGGTGGCTGCGATGACGCCGCTGAACACGGTGATGCCGATCACCATCCGGGTCTCCGACCCGGCCCCGAAAGAGAGAATTAGTGGTGTGGCACCGGCGGCGGTGGTCAGACCTGTCATAATAATCGGGCGCAATCGCACATTGGCGGCCTCCATAATCGCGTCATCAAAGCCCATGCCTTCATCACGCAATTGGTTGGCAAATTCCACAATCAAAATCCCATTTTTGGCTGCCAACCCCACCAGCATGATCAGACCAATCTGGCTGTAAAGGTTCAGTGTGCTGCCGGTCAGCCACAAGCCAAATAACCCGCCGACCATGGCCAATGGTACACTCAGCATAATGATGAAAGGGTGGACATAGCTTTCAAATTGAGCGGCAAGCACCAGAAACGTCACCAGAATGCCCAGCATAAACACAAATAGAATCGAGCCGCCGCTCGTGTAATAATCCTGAGATTGTCCTTTATAGTCAATAATCGCCCGGCTTGGCAGATGCTCTGCGGCTAAGCCATCGAGAAAGCGCAGCGCATCACCTAGCGCATAACCATCGGCCAGATTCGCCTGCAACGTAATCGCCCGCACGCGGTTATAGCGATTGAGGCTGGTGGAATCGGCATATTCAACCAGTGTGACTAGATTGGACAGGGGAATCAACTCACCTGTTCTCTCCGAGCGAACATAAATATTTTGCATATTGGTCGGGGTGCGCTGCGTTGCCCGTTCACCTTCGACAATCACATCATATTCTTCTCCGGCATCAATAAACGTGGTGACACGCCGCGAGCCAAGCATGGTCTCCAGGGTGCGGCCAATATCAACAACCCGCACCCCTAATTCCGCGGCCCGGTCATAATTGATCTGCACTTCCAGTTGCGGTTTGGTTTCTTTATAATCCCAATCCAGCCCTACCAGCCCGGGATTGTTGGCGTTGATGTGCTCAACCATAATGTCACGCCATTCGGCAAGCTCAGCATAGGTGCCGCCGCCAATGACAAATTGTACCGGTTTTTGAATCGATGCGCCAAATCCCTGACGCATGATGGGGAAGGCGCGAATGCCAGGCAGGTCAGACAGCTTGCCGCGTATTTCATTCATGATCGGAAAAGCCGAGCGGCGCTTGCTCCAGTCATTGAGGACCAGAATCAAAATACCGGTATTAAAATTCTCATAGCTGCTGAAGGTGCGCGGCGCACGAATCAGCAGCCGCGTCACTTCGCCGCTTTCCACATACGGCATCAGGCGACGCTCAATTTCGTTCATATATTCTTCCATATAGGCGTAGGAAGCACCCTCCGGGCCATTGACGATAATAAAGAACGCTCCACGATCTTCTTTCGGGGCATACTCAGCGGGAATAGCGCGAAACAGCAGAACACTTGTCCCGATCACGAGCACAAACGCGGCCAGCACCAGCAATGGCCGATCAAGAACAGTGACAAGCGTTTTACTATACCATTGACGGGTGCGTTCCACGGCCACATCCATCCCGCGGACCAAAAGGGTGCTGCCTTGCTCCTTCTTGAGTACTTTTGAGGCCAGCATGGGGGAAAGTGTGAGCGCTACAAAAGATGAAAACGCCACGGCAGCGGCCATGGTCAGCGCAAATTCTGAAAATAAGCGCCCCACATCACCCTCTAAAAAAGCAATCGGAACAAAAACGGCAATCAATACCAGCGTAGTGGCAATCACGGCGAAACCAACCTGACGTGTTCCTTTAATCGCCGCAACAAGGGCAGATTCACCTTTCTGATCCACCCGGCGATAAATATTTTCCAGCACGACAATCGCATCATCCACCACCAGCCCAATAGCCAGCACCAACGCCAGCAATGTCAGCAGATTGATAGAAAAGCCAAGGACAAACAACATGATAAAGGTGGCGACGAGAGAGACAGGCACCGTAACGGCTGGTACCAGCATCGCCCGCAGGCTGCCCAAAAAGAGATAAATGACGAAAATCACGAGCCCAATAGCGATGAAAAGGGTTTTATAGACCTCGTTGATCGCCCCCTCGATGAATACGGAGGTGTCGTAGCTCTGCTCAAGGATCATACCTTCCGGCAGTCCGGCATTGACGCGTTCTCGTTCTTCTTTGGCGGCGCGGGCCACATCAATAGTGTTGGCGGTGGATTGTTTGATAATGCCAATCCCTACCATCGGCACCCCATTGCCGCGAAAGAAGGTGCGATCTTCATCGGTTCCTTTTTCCACTCTGGCCACATCGCCAAGACGAATCAAATATCCATCCGGCCCTTCCGCTACCACCATTTGGCGAAAGTCGTCAGCGCTGCGAAAGCCACGTTGTACGCGCACCGTGAATTGACGCTCGATCGACTCAATGCTCCCGGCCGGTAATTCAACATTCTCTGCGCGCAGTGATGCCTCAATATCACTCACCGTCAGGCCGCGCGCGGCAAGCGATGTGCGGTCCAGCCAGGCACGCATAGCATAGGTCTGGCCGCCACCGACGCGCACCCGGGCGACGCCATCAAGCACTGAAAATCGATCAACCAGATAGCGATCAGCATAATCGGTGAGTTCCGGCACACTCATCCCTTCGCCGGTTAAATTCAGCCACATGATGACATCGTCGTTGGAATCGACCTTCTGAATCTCCGGCGGGTCCGCTTCATCCGGCAGATTGTCGAGAATGCCGGACACCCGATCACGAATATCATTAGCGGCGGCATCTACATCCCGATCGATACTGAATTCGATGGTAATGCGGGACTGACCATCCTCGCTGACGGACGAGACGGAATCAATGCCTTCAATCCCGGCGATACGCTCTTCGATAATCTCGGTAATACGCGTTTCCACCACATTGGCAGCAGCTCCGGGATAGATTGTTTCAATCGAGACGATGGGCGGGTCGATATCCGGATATTCACGCAAAGGCAGGCGGTCGAACGAGACCAGCCCGAAGGCGATCAGTAATAAAGAGAGGACGGAGGCAAAGACCGGTCGGGTAACGGCAATGTCCGACAGCTTCATGGTGTGTCACCTGCCGCCTGATGTTGCTCTAACAGTTCTTTTAATGGTTGGTCACCAGCCTCCACGGCTTTGACCATTACCTGGCTGCCATCTTTCACTTTGAGCGCCCCATGGGTGATGAGCTGCGCGCCTACGTCAAGACCCTGGGTGATTTCCACCTCGCCGGGGCGCCTGCTACCAATCGTTACCTCGCGTTTATCCACCACATAATGACCATCATCATTCTGATTCACCTGATAGACAAAATGCGTCCGGCCCTGCATTTGAATTGCCTCTTCGGGAATGACAATTGCTTTGCGCGGGTTTTTGAGCACTTCCACACTCATCAACAACCCGGGTTTCAGGATGCGATCGACATTAGGGAGGATGGCGCGAATCAGTATGGAGCGCGTCACCGGGTTGATTTCGGCATCGATGCTTGAGATCGTGCCGTAAAACTCCATGCCGGGGAAGGCAGGGGAGGTAGCCATAATCGCCGCACCTTCCGACAGTGACGTCAAAAAGGTGGAGGGGATAGAAAAATCGAGTTTCATCACGCTGTCATCATAAAGTCGCGTGATGGCATCACCAGGAGAGACCAGCGCCCCCTTACTGATCATGCGGATGCCGACCACCCCGTCAAATGGCGCCTCAATCAATCGATCCTGCAGACGGGACTTGATACCTTCCAGCCGCGCTTTCGCCGTCTCAAAATCACGTTTTCGCTGATCCAGCACTGCTTCGGAAATAGCTCTGCTTTCAATGAGTTCTTCAGCGCGTTTGTATTGCTTACGTGCTTCCGAGAGAGTGGAACGCGCCTCTTTGAGCAGGGCATGTTCTTCCTTGCCTGTCATTTCTACCAGCACATCGCCAGTCGTCACACGCTGCCCGTCATCGAAATGAATGGCGGTAATGGTCTCGGTGACCGTGGCAGAAATCACCACGCTTTCATTCGCCCGCAATGTGCCCAACGCTTCAATACGATCCGCAAAATCTTTTTCTTCCACCAACGTTGTAAAAACCTCTGTGGCAGGCCGTTTTCCGGCAGGCTGCGCCAGGGCAGAAAAACCGCTAACTAAAAGCGCGGTGGCAACCAATGATGGTAAGAAAAAACGGGCCATGGAATATCATCAATTATCTTTAGTTGAGGCAGCATAATGCACCACATCAAGTGACGCCAGCAATTTAGAAGCATTCCAGGCTCTGTTGAGAAATGCTGCATCAGACTATGCTGAAGCGATTAAAAAGGGGCGTTAATGATGCTCAGGGTAGCGCATGCGTGCTGCGGGCAGGAAGAAAGTCACCGTCGTGCCAACCCCTGGTTCACTGTCGATACGCAATTCACCCTGATGCATCTCCGCCAGTTCACGTGCTAACGGCAGGCCAAGTCCGGTTCCTTCATATTTACGATTCAGGCCGCTATCGATTTGCCCGAAATATTGCATCGCTTTTTCCAGATCATCCGCTGACATGCCAATGCCATTATCCCTGATGATGATCGCGAGTGCATATTCATCCGGCCCGGCTGTCTCCATCAACTGCGTGGATACTTCCACCCGTCCTTTGGCGGGCGTGAATTTTACCGCATTGGAGAGCAGGTTAAGGATGATTTGTTTGAAACGATGTGGATCGGAATATACATACGGTAATTCGTCGTCAATTTTGTTGGCGAGGGTGATATCGCCTTGATCGGCCCGTTCCTGCACCAGATGAATACAGGAGAGGATTACTTTTTTGACATGTACCAAATCTTCATGAAAGCTCAACGCACCTGCCTCGGCTTTCGACAGATCCAGAATATCATTGATAATATGCAGTAAATGGTTGCCGGAATCATTGATGTCCTGCGCATAATCCCGATATTGCGTGGCACCAATTTTGCCGAATAATTCCTGTATCATGACATCGGAAAAGCCAATAATGGCGTTGAGCGGCGTGCGCAGCTCATGACTGATATTGGCCAGAAATTCCGACTTGGTTTTGTTGGCTGATTCAGCTGCAACTTTTGCTTTTTCAAGCTGAATATTCTGTGCGCGTAAGGATGAATCCCGTTCTTCAATCTCAGAGAGCATGGTGTTGAAGGTGTGCGTCAGCATGGCAATCTCATTATGTTGCCCGCTCGATTTCACGCCTTCTGTTTTGGCACGAACGGAATAATCCTTAAATTGGGTAACATTGCTGGCGGTATCGGCCAGATGCAGAATGGGACGCGAAATGCTTTGTTGCAGGATGAGCGACAAAATATAGGAAAAGAGCCACATGCCAACCATCACAATCAGGGTCGTGCCAAATTGGCGCTTGATATAATTCTGAATTTCGCTGAGATCCGATTCAATATAAATGTGCCCGGCCAGATCGCCCTGTACATTAATGTCACGGAAGGCGATGAGGTTGCCATCGCGCACGGCAGCGACATTATGTTCAATGAGCGGACATTCGGAGCTGGTTTTTTCCGACGTTCGGGCAAAGCGGGCAAATTCGATTCCATCGCGGTACAAGCAGACTTTCTGCACAGACAGACGGTCTTCAAACACGGCAAGGTTGTCCTGCGCCCGTTCCGGATTATTAAAAATCAGTGCAGCGGCATTGCGATCACCCACGACCGCGGCGCTCAAATACAACTCCTCTTTCATCGTTTCCTGCAGGTGATAAATCCCAAACAGCGTAATGATGAGTGCCGTCAACAATACGGCGATGCCACTGACGGCCATCATGATCAGCATCAGGCGGGCGCGAATGGAAGTGGTGCGAAGTACCTGCATCTCAGCCTCCTCCCACCACACGATGGGCCACTTCGAGCAGGGCCGGATCAATTTTCAACTGGGCACGGTAAGCGGCATTCGGATTAATCTCCAGGCGTACACGCTGGCGATGCATCACAAAGCCAATCATGCCGCCTGTCTCGGCAAAATCATCGGCATCACTGACTGTCAAAACCGGCTTATCAGACAGGCGCTGCAGCAATGCAGGCATATCGATCTGTTTGGAGTCGCCAATATACAGAATATTGCACCGACTGGCCTGGGTTGGATGAATGTTGCGATGAATATTCAGATCGAAGCCACTTTGCTTTTGTTGAAGTACCTCCAGAACCGGCCCGAACGGATCTTTGCCAATCAGGCATAAATTGATAATGGGCGCGTTTGTCTGTTGCGAGACAGGGTGGTCGGGCCAACGGACGAATTTGGCAAAATTATAGAGAAATGCCGCTTTTACCTGATGTTCGCCAGAGACGTTCTGAGCTGCATAAGATACGCCATATAATCCAGTGACAAGCAGGCAGAGGATGGTCGCCGACCATCGCCGGAACGGCTGATGTTGTATAACAAGGCGCAGCCACTGCATCACAGATACCTCCACTGCCACAGGCTATGGCGAGGGGTGACATCATTGCTGCCATGGGGCAGAACTAGCTGCATGCTACTTTCTTTCATATGAAAATAGGTAACGAGATGCATCGGCCCGCCGTATCGTTAAAACTGCCAGTGCAGTCTGGCGTAATAACTGCGGCCGATTTCCGAGGGCCCGTTAAACACAAATTCCGTAAATTCCTGGTGCCAGTCATCCAGGAGATTCTGTCCCACCACACTGACTTCCAGCCTGTCCATCACCTGCCAGGCCAGTCGTGCATCCAGGCGCAGGTAATCATCAATGCCGATATTGCTCATACTACCGGTGTAGTAGAGTAGCTGATCAAACTCGATCGTATCGGTCAGGTTGAGATAAGATCGAAGGTTCGCCAGGTGAAGCGGAGATTGCTCTTCCGAACTTAAAATCCCTTCTTCCGACAAATCCAGATGCAGGTAGCTATAGCTGCCGGCCAATCGCCAATTGCTGTAAGGACGCCACTCCATCGCCACTTCAACACCATAAGAGGTCGCGTCAATATCATTGCGGGCGATTGCAGGAATCACCAAATGCGGCGGTAGCGGCGAATTGGTCTCAACAAATGGCGTGGATGGATTGCTGGACGTGACATTACTATAATCATTGTAAAAGGTGGCAATATCGACATAGCTACTGTCCGTCGGCTCAATACGATAGCCCAACTCATAAGCGAAGACGGCTTCGGATTCCGGGTCTTCACCATCCACCACCCGGATGAATGCAGGCGGAGTGCCAGGGAAGGTGCCGTTTATCAAATTAACGTCGACAGTCGCGCGTGTTGGCGTTTTGACGGCACGTGAAACAGCCGCCCAAAGATGCTGACCTTCATCGATAATCCAGGACAGGCGACCGCTTGGTTGATATTCCATGCCGGAAAATTCATTCCATTCAAGCTTGGTGCCCAACGTCATGTAAAGCTGGTCTTCCAGCAGCATAATACGATCTTGCACAAAGGCGTTGACCAGGCTGTATTGCTCATCCTGCGGCGTGAAATTGACGTAATAGGAGCCCGGGTTATCATCCATATGATGCCGCACGCCGATCCCCCAGACAATGTCGTGCATTTTGTTTGGCCGCCAGCTTTGCTGAAGTTCCGCATCAAGGGTCAAGAGTTCCAGTTCGACAAGGCCATAGCGACGTTTGACATAATCGACATAGCTTTGCAGCATCACCGAGCTTTGTTCAGAGTAATCATAATCCCAGTGCGCCAGGACATGTGCGCCTTCCGATTTTTCAACATCTTCCTGTGCCATAAAAAACGGGGCGGTAAGGCTTGGAATGCGTAATGTGTTATCTAATTCCTGCTGATACGCGTCACCCTGAACCATCAATGTATGATCCTGATTGTCCCAATCCAGGCGGAACCCTCCGCGGCTACCACGCCATTGATCATCCAACGTGTGACCGGCTGTGCCGCGTGAATCATCCCGATTAAAATATTTGGCATAGGCCCGGTAATGCGTCTCGTCAGAGAGCGCGCCTCCGTAGCGTGCTGTGACAGTGCCATGCTCCCGGTTGCCATACAGCGTCTCGACCATGGTACCTTGTGTTTCCGCCGCATTTTTGGTGATGATATTGATCACCCCATTGACGGCATTGGCGCCCCACAAGGTCGCGCCGGGCCCGCGGATAACCTCAATGCGATCAATATCGGCCAGGTTCGTATCCTGCATGTCCCAGAATACTCCGGAAAAGATAGGGGTATATAAAGTGCGCCCATCCATGAGCACGAGCAGTTTATTAGCAAATTGATCGTTGAATCCGCGCGCCGTAATCGCCCAGCGATTTGACCCGGATTTGGCGACATGCACACCAGGGACAAGACGCAACACTTCTGGAATGGATGTGGCGCCGGAACGGCGGATATCATCGGATGTCACCACAAAAATAGCGGAAGGGGCGGTGGAAAGTTTTTCTTCCTTTTTGGAGACCGATGTGACAACAATATCGCTCAGTTCAGAGAGAGACAGGTCCAGCAGGGACTCGGCATCCATATCCATACCCGTTGCGGCGTAAGCAGGAAGCGTCGTTGTCGCCAGCAGGGTGGCCATGACAAGGCTGCGAAAACGGGGGCGATGTTGCGCCATGATCTCCATCTCAAACATTTAATTCATGCTGATCATGGATTAATATTTTTAACAAAGCGTTATATGCGATTGATTTTTAATGTTATTGTTTTGTTAACAAAACGAGTGTTCGGCAGCAGGATTTGGGTTTTATATGAATAGTCATCTCTATCATCTTGAAACAAAAGCAATTCATGGCGGAGCGGCGGCTGATGGCGCAACCGGTGCGCTGGAGGTGCCGATTCATCAGGCCACGGCTTTTGCGTTCCGCGATGCCGCCCACGCGGCCGATTTGTTTTCCCTGCGTGATAATGGTTATGTCTACTCACGGCTCACAAATCCAACGGTCGCTGCTTTGCAGGAAAAACTGGCGCTGATGGAGGGTGGCGTTGGAGCTACATGTGCGGCCTCCGGCCATGCCGCCATTTTCACCACCTTTTTTAATTTGCTTCAGGCTGGAGACGCATTTGTCGCCTCCACCTGTCTCTATGGCGGCTGTATCAGCCAGTTAGGAAATAGCTATCAGCAGTTTGACTGGCAGTGCCATTTTGCGGAGCCGAGTGATCCAGATAATTTCAAGCGGGCGCTAACGGAGAATTGTAAGGCGATTTTCTTAGAGGGCGTGGCAAACCCTGGGGGCATCGTCGTTGATATCGAAGCGGTTGCCCGCATCGCCCATGATGCGGGTATTCCCTTAATTGTCGATAATACACTGGCGACGCCTTACCTATGCAAACCATTTGATTACGGTGCGGATCTCGTTGTCTATTCCACCACCAAATTTTTGTGCGGGCACGGCAATGCCATTGGCGGCGCAGTGATTGACAGTGGACGGTTTGACTGGTCGGCATCCGGCAAATTCCCATTACTGACCGCGCCTGATCGCGCCTATCATGGCCTGCAATTTCACAAGGAATTTGGCGAGATGGCCTTCACCATGCGTGCGCATGCGCTTGGTCTGCGTGATATGGGTGCATGCATGGCACCCATGACAGCCTATCTGACTCATATCGGCATGGAAACGCTGCCACTTCGCATGCAACGCCATGTGGAGAATGCGCAGGCCGTGGCGGAGTGGCTGGAGCAACACCCCAAGGTGGCGTGGGTGTCCTATGCTGGCTTGCCGTCTAGTGAGTACCATACAAATGCGCAAAAATACTGCCCAAAGGGAGCCGGGGCGCTTTTTACCTTTGGGGTGGAAGGAGGAGCCGAGGCAGCACAGAATTTCGTCTCATCCCTGTCACTTTGCAGTCATGTGGCCAATCTGGGCGATACGCGCACTTTGGTCGTGCATCCCTACAGCACGACCCATGCACAACTGAACGAGGAACAGAAAGTGGGTGCAGGTGTGAAGCCCGAACTTGTCCGTATGTCCGTTGGTATAGAACATATTGATGATATTATTCAGGATATAGAAACCGGCCTGGATGCTCTTTGATGCGCTGATGATCCGCGCCAAAAAAGCAGTGCTCCGCCAACTCCTCTCACCTGGCAATGATGGCGAGCAGATGGCAATATAGAGAGTAATTGCCATCTAAATTTAAGATCTCTTCTATACAATGTTTGGATAAAACTAAGGCTCTCAAAGAGCATCGATTTTTGGTATCGAGTATCAGCTATCATGTGCAGCTGAAACAAAAAGTAAATAAATATCAGATATAATAATTGGAAAAATGAGAAAATTGCTGTGGAAGATCAAAAGTTAATTGATTTGGTAAGTGCTGAAGTAGATAGAACTTATCGTGGATTTAGAGACGCTAGCCCAGATGAATCTCTTCCTGACCGATGGGAGTGGGGTGATAACGAAATTCCTGTGCAAGACTTACCATTAGTACCCTCATATGTAGATTTGGTGCAGCAAGTTCAACAACATGGCAATCTTAAAGTACTAAGTGTACTCGGCGCATACCATTTTGATAAAGACGAAGTGCATGAAACACTACAAGAAGCTGCCAAAATGATAGAAGGGCTCACAGCTTGTGAGCGTACATACAAGGTAAATCACACAAGTAATTCAACTTCTAATAATACGATACGGGCACCATCAATCATTGTGGGTGATGAGATTAAGCCTGGTGATAAGGTAATTTTGTCAGACCCAATGATAGATTCTGGAGCTACAATCAGAGATTATATCCGTTATGTTAATAATCATGGGGGTCAGGTAGTAGCTATTCATGCCAACAGCATTAGGGCATATAGCATACCTCCAACGCAAGCGAGTAAAGATAAATTCGAGGCTTGTGTAGAAGGGCTAGCGGAACGATTGAAGTTAAGCATTGAGGATGTCAGGTCAGCAGTAAACGAAGCGCTATTCGATAGTGGAAAAACCGTGGACCAATTAATCAATCAAGAATTATTAGTGTTAACGAGAGCGCTTCAAAACCCTGAGATCCATACGGGGAGCGATATTGCGTCCGCGGTCGGAAGCGTTATGGCAAGTACACAAGGGCATTTTAGAGATTACAGAAGCTGGGTAGAACGCATCGAAGAAAACGAGGCAGTCACAACTAACTTAGGGTGGGCATTAGAGTAGAAGGTCAGTTTCAGCGCCATCCGCCGGACTGAGCACTGGCTTACCGGCAAGCCGTTCATAAATCGGGGCGAAATCCTGCTGCGTTGCCTCAAAGAGCTGCTCAAAGCTATCAATCACGAAATAGAGTGTTTGCAGATTGTGAATGTCAAAATCCGTTTGCATCATCCGCTCCATGTCAAACGCATAGCGCCGCGGAATGTCGCTTTCTAGCGCATAGACCGATTCTTCCGGCGAGGACAACACGCCCGCCCCATAAATGCGTAGCCCCTCTGCCGTATTCATCAAACCAAACTCTACCGTATACCAGTAAAGCCGTCCCAGCTTATTGCCCGCTTTATACTCAAGCGAGCGCACGCCCCCCTTGCCATAGGCTTCAATGTAATTGGCGAAGATCGGATTAATCAACAGCGGCACGTGACCAAAAATATCATGAAACACATCCGGCTCTTCCAAATAATCCATCTGGGCACGTGAACGAATCCATTCCGTGACCGGAAAACGTTTATTGGCAAGATGGTCAAAAAAGACAGAGCCCGGCACAGCACCCGGCACGGCCACTACTTGCCAGCCTGTCTCGGCCATCAGGATTTTGTTCAATTCTCTAAAATCCGGGATGCCCTCAGCAAACATGCCGATGCGCTCTAAGCCTTCCATAAATTCATTGCAGGCGCGACCAGGCAGAATCTCTAACTGGCGATGATATAAATCTCGCCAGATCTGGTGATCTTCCTCCGTGTAGGCCTTATAATCCTGGTCAATTGTGTAATCGGCGCGCATATCATCGCGCTTGGCAATGTTGTATTTCTCTTTACCGGCCATATGACTCTCCCTGTTCAGTGCGCTCAATTATGGTATGAAGATAGGATGCGTCAATAGTTAGCCATGCTGCAATGCACAGTGACTCAGGCTTGAAATGAGCAAGAACCGAGGTTATAGAGCAACCTATGCACCGGAAACCACGTGCAATAGGAAGATGCAGCCGTGAGTTCTCCGAATAGCCCTCGTTACACATAACGAGCCCGCATTAGTTTGGTGCACATTTTTGTTTTATATCTGAGTGCCTAGGGTTAGGACTAAGCTGCATCACATAATGCGTGTTTGCAGATTGGCAGCGAGTAGCAGAACGCGATTCTCTCCTCACTAATCCATGTGGCGCTTTAAAAATAGCAACACGCATCGCAACATGGTTGTAATGCTTAGATATTTCAGGAGTGTGAACCATGAATCATCCCGTAACACAGTTTCAGCCCTCAACAGGCATTTCTGACATTAATCCCATGGGAACAAATGGCTTTGAGTTTGTTGAATTTGGCTCGCCGGAGCCAGAGCAACTGGCGGCACTGTTCGAGCGCATGGGCTTTGTCAAGGTTGCCCAGCATCGCAGCAAAAATGTCAGCCTCTACCGCCAGGGCGATATCAACTTTATCCTCAACAATGAGCCGGAAAGTCAGGCCCACAGCTTTTGGGAAGAGCATGGCCCATCCGCCAATGCCATGGCCTTTCGCGTGGAAGATGCACGTCAGGCACTGGAACGGGCAAAAAAATTAGGCGCAACCGTCTTTTCATCCGGCAAAGTCGGGCCGATGGAATTAAACATTCCTGCCATTGAGGGCATTGGTGGCAGCCTCATCTATCTGGTGGATCGCTGGGGCGACCGTAGCTCAATTTACGACATTGATTTCGAATTCCTGCCGGGCGTTGAGAAGGAGCCAGAGGGAGCCGGTCTATCATACCTCGATCATCTGACCCATAATGTTTATAAAGGCCGGATGGATGAATGGGCTGGGTTTTATGAGAATCTCTTTAACTTCAAAGAGATTCGCTATTTTGATATTGAAGGAAAACTGACGGGGCTCAAAAGTCGGGCGATGACCAGCCCTTGCGGTAAAATTCGCATCCCGATCAATGAATCATCGGACGATAAATCGCAAATCCATGAATATCTGGAGGAATATAAAGGCGAGGGCATTCAACATATCGCGCTGGGTGCGGGTGATATTTATGACTCCGTCGAGCGGCTGCATCGCAACAATGTTACCTTCATGGATGTGCCGGACACCTACTACGCGATGATTAATGACCGCCTGCCAGAGCATGGCGAAGATCTCGAACGACTCCACAAAAACCGCATCCTGATCGACGGCGCACCGGACAGCGCACCAGGCAAAGGTGATGGCGGTTTGCTGCTGCAAATCTTCACCAGCACGGTGATTGGCCCAATCTTCTTTGAAATTATTCAGCGCAAAGGAGATGAAGGCTTCGGCGAAGGCAATTTCCAGGCCTTGTTTGAGTCTATCGAGCGCGATCAGATTGAGCGCGGTGTGCTGGAAGGGTAGGCTTAAGTTTGCGCTCAAGGCGCTAGAATTGTAGCTTTCCATGATCTATGTTCACTCCCCACAACAAAAAGGGGTCGCGACGATGTATAATGAACAGATGCTGGCGGAAGCATTGGCCAGCGCCTTTCCTGACAGCCAGATTCATGTGGAAGATTATGCGGGAGATGGTGATCATTTTCGTATCACCATCGAATCAGCCAAATTTGCCGGGTTAAACCGGGTGGCTATGCAACGGCTGGTGTTCAGTGCCTTAGGCAAGGCTGCTACAGAGATTCATGCGTTGCAACTCAACCTCTCGGCTCCTGAGTCGGCGTGATGGCGATAGCATAAGGATGACAATCTTATGATCACAGGATTCTACGCCGGATTGCTTGCCTTGTTTTACTGCTGGCTATCCATGCAGGTGGTCAAGCGTCGGCGCAGCGCGAAAGTGCCGGTGGGTGATGGAGGAAATGCCGAGCTGACACGGTGGGTGCGTGCCCACGGCCACATGGCCGAATATGTACCGCTCACACTCTTCTTGCTTTATCTGGCAGAGCAATCCCGTCTGTCCATCTACGCATTGCATGTTGCCGGGATGGCATTAATGCTGGCACGCCTGTCACATCTCTATAGCCTTACCAAAGCAGAGCCGGAGCAGAATACCTATCGTTGGCGCGTTGTCGGCATGGCAACCAACATCACGCTCATCGGCCTGCTAGGGCTGTATTTGGTCATGATATTTGTGATTGGAGTCACACAATGAAGCACTGGATTCGTTTTCAACGGCAGGACGGTAACACATCTCGGCAGGCGCATTGCGATTTGCCAGAAGGTACGTTTGAGCGAGAGTTTGGGCGCGAAGGTTTTTTCGGGCCATGCAGCCACCTTTACCACGCGCACAAACCCACCGGCTGGGTGTCGTTTGACGGGCCGCTCAAGCCACGCGCCTTTGATTATACCAAACACTCGCAGGCGCAATCCTCACCATGGCAAGCAGTGCCGATTCTGCACAATGCCGCGCTTAAATTCCGCCTGTGGCGCACCAGCGGCACGATGGATCATCTGGCATGTAACGGTGATGGCGATGAGTTACTCTTTGTCCATTCCGGCGAGGGCGAGCTTTTTTGTGATTTCGGGCATTTGAGCTTCCGCGAAGGAGACTACATTCTGCTGCCACGTGGTTTGATGTGGCGGCTGGAGTGCCGTGGCGATGCAGCATTTCTGTTGATGGAAGCGACGAATGATGGTTATCGCCTGCCGGAGAAGGGAGCTGTTGGCCCGCACGCTATTTTTGACCCGTCAATGCTTGACGTGCCAGCGCTTGACGAAGCCTTTGAGGCACAAAAGCACGAAAAAGAAACAGCCCTTGTCATTCAAAAGCGTGGCCAGCTCACCACTATCACCTATCCATTCAATCCGCTGGATGCGGTGGGTTGGAAGGGTGACCATCTGCCGGTACGCATCAACTGGCGCGATATTCGCCCGCTCATGAGCCACCGCTATCATTTGCCACCCTCAGCCCACACCACCTTTCTGGCCAATCGGTTTGTCGTCTGCACTTTTGTGCCGCGGCCGATTGAAAGTGACCCCGATGCTCTCAAAGTGCCGTTCTTTCACTCCAACAATGATTATGATGAGATCATTTTCTACCATATGGGTGAATTTTTCAGCCGTGATAATATCCATCCCGGTATGATCACGCTGCATCCCTGCGGCTTTCCGCACGGCCCCCACCCGGGAGCATTCAAAACCGGGGCGAAGGCGGCACGCAAGGAGACAGACGAAGTCGCCGTGATGATCGACACCCGCGATAGCGTAGACGTAGCCGATGAAGCAACGCAGGTTGAATGGGATGGTTACGCCGCCAGCTGGAAGGAATGATATGTTGCCCTACTACATCGAATAGATCCTTCGACTGCGTGGCCAAGGCCACTACGCTCAGGATGACATAGAAATGGTAGGATATGTCTACATTCTAACCAACAAAGCGAATAAGGTGATGTATATCGGAGTCACCACACATTTAGAAAGGCGCATAATGGAGCACAGGCAGGGAATGATTGGAGGTTTTACGAGTCGCTACAAAGTAAACAAGCTTGTCTATGTCGAATCATTGCCAACGATATCGGAGGCAATTGCCCGTGAAAAACAGTTAAAAGGGTGGCGAAGGGAAAAAAGAATGCGCTGTTAAGTGCATCGAATCCCTCATGGCAGGACATATGGCATCTCGAATTCACGTAGATAATATCCATCCCGGTATGATCACGCTGCATCCCTGCGGCTTTCCGCACGGCCCCCACCCGGGAGCATTCAAAACCGGGGCGAAGGCGGCACGCAAGGAGACAGACGAAGTCGCCGTGATGATCGACACCCGCGATAGCGTAGACGTAGCCGATGAAGCAACGCAGGTTGAATGGGATGGTTACGCCGCCAGCTGGAAGGAATGATATGTTGCCCTACTACATCGAATAGATCCTTCGACTGCGTGGCCAAGGCCACTACGCTCAGGATGACATAGAAATGGTAGGATATGTCTACATTCTAACCAACAAAGCGAATAAGGTGATGTATATCGGAGTCACCACACATTTAGAAAGGCGCATAATGGAGCACAGGCAGGGAATGATTGGAGGTTTTACGAGTCGCTACAAAGTAAACAAGCTTGTCTATGTCGAATCATTGCCAACGATATCGGAGGCAATTGCCCGTGAAAAACAGTTAAAAGGGTGGCGAAGGGAAAAAAGAATGCGCTGTTAAGTGCATCGAATCCCTCATGGCAGGACATATGGCATCTCGAATTCACGTAATGAAGGGAAGTCACCCCGAGCGAAGCAACGCGGAGTCGAAGGATCTCAATAATGAAAAAAGCAATGTACGTTCTCGTCGTGATTCTGACTGCCTGCAACAGCCAGGCGGAAGAAGCAGAAACCATCTGCCGCCCTGCCGGGTGCAGCGGCCAGCTCTGCCTGCCGGTGGCTGAAGCGATACGCATCACCACCACCTGCGAATGGAAGGATGCATATCAATGCTACAAGGAGGTTGGCGTCTGCGAAGTACAGGCAGACGGCAGCTGTGGTTGGACACCATCCGATGCGCTTCAGGCTTGCTTGCAAAATCCGCGAGGGTATGAAAAGGATAAAGCAAATCGTGAATAAGGGCATAACGAGCTATGACTAGGGCTCACCACTTTATGTAGCACTAGCCTGCGCGGCGCGTGAGCGCTTTGTATAACCAGCCTTATATAACCAAAGGGAGACAGCATGAAACTGGCAACACTTAAAGAAGGCGGGCGCGATGGCACGCTGATTCTGGTCAATGAAGCACTGAGTCACGCCGTACGTGCGGATGATATTGCTCCCACCTTGCAGGCGGCATTGGATGCGTGGGACAGAACGGCCCCCTTGCTCAAGCATCGCGCGGCGGAACTGGAGGCAGGTGAAGCACCGTCCATGTTCCCCTTCGATGAAACAGCGGTCGCGTCGCCGCTGCCACGTGCCTATCAATGGGCAGATGGCTCGGCCTATGTCACCCATGTGGAATTGGTGCGCAAGGCGCGCGGTGCAGAAATGCCCGAAAGCTTCTGGACCGATCCGCTGATGTATCAGGGCGGCTCGGACAGCTTCATTGGCCCACGTGACGCGATTGAAGTAGCGGATGAAAGCTGGGGCATCGACATGGAAGCGGAAGTCGCCGTCATCACAGACGATGTGCCGATGGGAGTCAGCGTCGATCAGGCCGCCAGCTATATTCGTTTGATCATGCTGGTCAATGATGTCTCGCTGCGCAATCTGATTCCGGGTGAACTGTCCAAGGGCTTCGGCTTTGTTCAGTCCAAGCCAGCCACAAGTTTCTCGCCCGTAGCCGTCACACCCGACGAGTTAGGCAGTGCGTGGAAAGGCAGCAAGTTGCACTTGCCGCTCATCACCCATCTGAATGGCAATCTGTTTGGCCAGCCCAATGCCGGGGTGGATATGACCTTTAGCTTCGCCCAACTCATCGCCCACCTTGCCAAAACGCGCCACCTCGCCGCGGGGTCGATCATCGGCTCCGGCACGGTCGCCAACACCAATACGCAAGAAGTTGGCTCCTCCTGCCTTGCTGAAAAACGGATGCTGGAGAAAATTGATCAGGGCGAGATGAAAACGCCCTTCATGCGCTTTGGCGACCGTGTGCGGATTGAAATGAAAGACGGCGAAGGCCAGTCAATCTTCGGCGCGATTGATCAGGAAGTGGTGGAATACAAAGCAATGCTCAAGGCGGCGTGATCATCTGCTGTTGAATGGTCTGCAAATTGTGGTTTAGCTGCGCGGCTCATGTCACGTACCATTATGTACGATCATTCTGCTGCTCACTAAACCATCAATTTTCGCCACATTCTCCAGCAGATGATATATGCCTTACACGAGGAGTAGTTTGGAGAATATATGTCGGCACCACTGGTACTATACGACTACTGGCGGTCATCCGCCTCTTACCGGGTGCGGATTGCGCTCAACCTGAAAGGGTTGGCCTATGAACAACGCTCGGTGCATCTGGCGAAGGGCGAGCAGAAAGACGAGGCATACATTCAGCTCAACCCGCAAGGGTTGGTGCCTTATTTAATCGATGGTGATGTAGCTCTCTCGCAATCGCTGGCGATGATCGAGTATCTCGATGAGCGTCATCCCACACCGCCGCTGTTGCCTCAACAGGCTGAGGGCAGGGCCATCACCCGCGCCATGGCACAGCTCATTGCCTGCGATACCCACCCGCTCAATAATCTCCGCATATTAAAATATCTCACCGGCAAACTCGCACAGGATGACGAGGCCAAAACCACATGGATTCATCGCTGGATAGCAGAAGGCTTCAGCGCACTCGAATCGCTGGTGCTGCGCCACGGGTCTGACGGGCACTTTTGCTATGGCATTCATCCCACCTTGGCGGATTGTTGTTTGATTCCACAGCTTTATAATGCACGGCGGTTTGGCTGCGATCTTAATCCTTACCCCACATTAACCAAAATTGAAGGCCATTGCCTTACACTCGAGGCATTCATGAAAGCAGTGCCAGAGAACCAGCCGGATGCCCAGCCCGCCTCATAAGACCACCAACATTGCTCCATGCCGGATGTCTATTCCGGCACTGTGCCTCTTGGCAACATTCACATTACCCGGCTGCATTCCCATGATCCTGGGGGCAGGCGCCGCCGGCTATTATTATGGCGACTGGCAGGCCAGCAAAGAATCTGAGCAACGTTACGCACCGGCACCAAGGCGGCCAGTCTATCCTTCCGCGCCGCCGCAAGGTCAGGCTATGGGACAACCGATGGGGCAAGGGATGGGGATGCAAGGGATGGGGATGCAAGGGATGGG
>CAYSXY010000033.1:0-2311 GCA_964435165.1 uncultured Rickettsiales bacterium | reverse complement strand
GACAACCGATGGGGCAAGGGATGGGGATGCAAGGGATGGGGATGCAAGGGATGGGTGGCCAGCCGATGGCAGGACAGCCGCCATATCCACCTTCTGCCTATGGTGGCGGAGGCTTTCCATCTGCTGCACCGTATGCAACCATGTCAGCAGGACAGCCCGCGCCATATCAAATGGCTGCGCCACCAGCAGCGATGGGGCAGCCAAATGGTCAGGCCCCACAAGGCTATGGCTTGCCGGACCCATCCAACCCGCCACCGCGACCGATAGCATCTCCCACGCCGGAGGCGGACAGCCCCGCTGGCCAGCCCACGGCATTGAGTGCACCCCAAACCTTCCGTGCGGCCCCCTCGCAAAGTGGCATCGCGAATGCACCCGCAGGCATGGGCGCAGCGCCACGGCCTGACACACTGGGCCATAAGCCTTTTGCTATGCCACCCATGATGCAGCAGCGCCCACCGCAGGCAATGCCGCCACCATCACAACCGATGCAAAGACAAGTCAGGCCACCGCAACCGATGCCACCCATGGCATCGCCCCCAATGGTGACGCAACAGCCTGCATACGGTCTCCAGCCAAATATGCCCCCTCCGCCGGTCGGGGTGCATTCCATGCAACCACAGCCACCGGCCGGTTATGCACCGGGCCGCCCACCGCAGATGGTGCAGCCGCCCGCACCGCCGCCGCAACAGCAAGCATCGCCCATGTCATTTTTGAATGATAGCTATATCAGCAATGAATTACGCGCCCAATTCTGGGCAGACCCGGCACTGCAGGGCAGTAATATCAGCGTCACCACCGAGCAGGGCGTGGCGGTGCTGTCCGGCACGGTGCAAAGCGGAGTGCAACTGCAACGCGCCGAGACACTGGCCCGTTCCACACAAGGCATACAGGCGGTGGAAAATCGCTTGCGCGTTGTGAGTCCCTAGCCGCTGTGCTATGGACAATAAATGCAATCCAACCATCCTGATCTCTGGAAGCAGGCTCTGCCGACGCTAACGCCGGACGGCCATAAATATGACCGTGGCTCGGTGCTGGTAGCAGGCGGGCCGATGGAATGCACTGGCGCGGCGCGGCTGGCAGCCATGGCGGCGCTGCGGGCCGGGGCAGGGTTGTCCACTATTGCCTGCCCTCAAGATGCACTGCCTGTCTATGCCGCCTCATTGCTCTCGGTAATGGTACGGCCCTATGGCTCCAGCAAGGAGTTTGCCGCCCTGTGTAGCCAAAAACGCTATCATGCGTGCGTCATTGGCCCCGGGCACGGAGTAGGCGAGGGAACCTGCGAGGCCGCACTCGCGGCCTTAGCCACTGGCAAGCCAATTGTGTTGGATGCCGACATTTTCAGCAGCTTTGCTGGCAAACGCACTGTGCTGGCCGATGCCCTGCATGACCGTGCGGTGCTAACCCCGCATGAAGGTGAATTTTGCCGTCTCTTTGGCGGCACCCTATCTGACAACGCCGAACGCGAACAGCGCTGCCGCGAGGCCGCGCAGCAGATGGGGGCTGTAATTGTCCTCAAAGGCCAGCATACGCTCATCGCATCGCCGGATGGTCAGATGGTGATCAATCACGATGCACCCCCATGGCTGGCCACCGCCGGCAGTGGCGATGTACTGGCAGGCATCACCGCCGCGCTGCTGGCGGTAGGCATGCCGTCTTTTGATGCCGCCTGCGCCGCCGTTTGGCTGCACAGCGAAACCGCACGCACCCTCGGCCCCGGTATGGTCGCGGAGGATATGGTGGCGATGAAGATGGGGCAGTTGGTGGGGTGTTAGAGCCAATGCAGGTAATGTGCACTCGGCGTCGAACCTTGTTCTTATCCCAAAGTATTTTCATCTATCAGGCGCGCTATTGTCTGAATGATAAAAAATGGCGTAGTGTAATTGACGGTTTGCGAACCTGTCCCGAGATGAGATTGCTTGTTTTACAGGTGCCTGTATTTTCTAATAAGCACTTTGTTGGGTAAAATATTATGCTAAAAAAATGGGTTATAAAATGGCTATTGCCAAAGCTACTGGAAAAGAAAAGCCCGCAGAGTATCCCACGTAGTGGTGATGAAGGTAAGCTTGTTAATTGCTTCACTATCTACCTTGCTGCTGAATGGAAGAAGCCAACTTATTTAGTTGCTGGCTTTGACCCAGAAAAGGATGAATTGAACGTATTGGCTCTTGATGAGAATGAAACTTTCGCCATTGAAGAAGTTATTAGCTTAGATGAAGCCTTGAAGTATGTTTTACGAGTTAATCACTATTATGGCTTAGGCATTGCTAACCAATAATTGACGATTGATTGGTATGAGGGATTCTATTTGGAG
>CAYSXY010000032.1:0-23165 GCA_964435165.1 uncultured Rickettsiales bacterium | reverse complement strand
TTATTTTCCAAATGAATAGTGCATACCATAGCAATGTGAAAATAATATGAAATATTTAAGGTTTACACAACCGCAAACCCCGTTGCCAGCCAACGCGGAGTTGCCTTGGCATCCATAATTGCTGCTTTTAATATAGTCCCATCGGGTCGCTCTTCTGGTGCGTGGCCAAAGGCGACGGATAAAACACCGCCGGTGATGAGCAGCGTATCAATCCCTGCCTGATTGCCACCCAGAATATCGGTATCCAGATTGTCACCGACCGCCACAATCCGTTCTTTTGGCACGTCGTTGAACATGGCAAAACATTGATGATACACATCAGGGTACGGTTTGCCGATATAGCTCGAGTTGCCGCCCAGCGTTTCATAATGTTCGGCAAGCAGCCCGGCGCAGGGCAGGCGTTCACCGGTTTGTTTGACCACCCAAAGATCAGGATTGGCGCAAATCATCGGAAGATTCAGGGCAGCGCACTCCGCCAGCACGTCACGATAGCGCGAGATGTCACGGTCTTCATCATGCAGGCCGACATTGAGAATCAGATCAGCGTCTTGCGGACGAGTGACTTCCTCCATCGGCAGGCCATCGGCCAACTCGGCATCACGCTCCGGCCCTAAAAACAGGTGGCGAGGTGTTTTGGGCTGCTGTCCGGCCGCCCATTGGGCCAGATGGTGCCATGTATGTTCACCGGAAGTATAAACGGCACGATAAAGCGCATCCGCAATGCCCAATTCCCCGAGCCGGTGTGCTGCCTTGGCAGCACGGCGCGGCGCATTGGAGAGAAAAATGACCTGTTTTCCTGCTTCATGCAGACGGTCAAGAGCGGGCAGCACATTTGGATACAGCGCCGTGCCATCATGAATCACGCCCCATAAATCAACAATAAACCCGTCATAATGGTCAAAAAGCTCATCCAGTGAGGCAATCCACTCATATGAAGGCAAGGAAGAGGCAGACATTTAGACTCCATTAACAGGACCGCGATACAACAAGAATGAGGACATATCGAAAGAGAGGGTTGCTGGCAACAAGTCCAGCGATGTGACAGCAGGATATCACCCATGAGCACGGCCCATACCGGTACACGCAAATTTCTTGCAGACCAGATTATCTTCCGTGAAGGTGAGGCGGGGAATATGGCCTATATCATTGTCAGCGGCAAGGTCGAGGTATCCAAAATCATTGATGGTGAGAAAAAAGTGCTGACAACACTCGGCGAAGGGGCGGTATTCGGTGAGCTGGCCCTGATCGATAACTCACAGCGCGCCGCAACGGTCAAAGCCGTCACCGACACGGTCTGCACCACCATTGATAAAGTGCATATTCAACAGAAAATCCGCGAGGCGGATAAGATGATTCAGGTGTTATTTAAGCTGATGCTGAATATCATCCGCCAGCAAAAGAAATAAAACCATATCGCTAGCTGGACTTTTTCGGGGCATGTTGTCGTTAAAAAATGCTCGAAATGCTCATCTACTTTCGTGTACAATCCGCTTTCTCGCGGTTTTTTGCCTAAAACTGCCTCCAAAATAGCCTCCGCTAACGACATGGTTGCTCTTGTCTATGGTAGAAAATCAGCTCACCCAGCCCAAACAATGGACGCAGGACTGGAACAAACGGTTTGTCGAAGGCGATACGCCGTGGGAGGACACCGAGCCGTCGCCTGAGATGATGCAGCTCTTCACCCATTTTGTGCAGCCCGGCAAGTCGGTGCTGGAGATTGGCTGCGGCCTTGGCACCAATGCCGTATGGCTGGCGCAGCAGGGTTATCATTATCACGGTGTCGATATTTCAGAAGAAGCGGTGCGTCAGGCCCGCGAACAAACCCACAAGGCAACCGTGCCAGCCACCATCTGGCAGGCCGATATCATGGTCGAGCCGCCCAAGCGCCAATTTAACACGGTGTTTGACAAAGGTTGCATGCACACTTTTTTGCAGGAAGACGACCGTCAGCGCTTTTGCCAGACGGTGTATGATCTGCTGGAGCCGGACGGGGTGTGGGTGCATATTTCTGGCAGTATGGATAACCGTGATAAAAAAAACGCGGAAGAATTCGGCTATCCACGCCTTTCGGCCTTAGAGATAGTACGCATCGTCGAGCCGCAATTTATGATTCACTACATGGCGCGCTGCCGTTACGGCACCACCAAAGGCCTCACCAACTTTCTCGGCTGGGCCTGTGTGTTCCAGAAACGATAAGTAATCCAGAACGCCCATATTCTGATATTGGATCGCTACACCTCATGATATTCAGCTAGCGATGACGTTAGCATGTCATTTCTGCGAAGGCAGGAATCTCTATATCCCTATTCCACTCTGTTTCTGGCTATAGACGATAAAGAGATTCCCGACTCGCTACGCGCTTAGGCGCTGTGCTCTCGGGAATGACAAATCAAGCCGCCAGTTCCTGACGTAGTGCCTTGTCGATCAGCACTTCGGTTTCACGTACGCCATAGAGCGCAATGAATGAACCCATGCGCGGGCCCTGGCTTGCGCCTAGCAGCACCTCATACAGTGCTTTAAACCACTGCTTGATATTCAGTTCATGCGCATTACCGGTATCATACACCAATTGCTGAAGCTCCTCTGCCGACGCAGTGTCCGGTTGCGTTGCCAGTGCTTCTGCCAGATCACGCATCGCTTTTGCTTCGGCTTCCGTCGGCGCACGATACTGTTTCTGCGGCTTGATGAAATCATGATAATAGCGCACCGCAAATTGTGCCAGATGATCCAGCAGCGGAGTGGTCTCGGCGCTTGCATCCGGCACATAGCGGCTGATAAATCCCCAGAGCACCTCGGCATTCTCCGGGTTGCATGCGCTGGCGAGGTTCAGCAACAGCGAGAAACTCAAGGGAGATTCTGCCTCAGGTGGGCTGCCATGATGAATGTGATAAGCCGGGTTGGCTAATTGCTTTTCAGTATCCTGCTCAGGATATTTTTGCAGAAAGGTCAGATAATCATCCACCGCGCGGGGAATCACATCAAAATACAGACGCTTCGCCTTGCGTGGCGATTGGAACATATAGAGTTGCAAACTTTCCTGAGGCGCATAGCGCAGCCACTCATCAATGGTCAGGCCATTTCCTTTCGATTTGGAAATTTTCTTGCCCTGTTCATCCAAAAATAGCTCATAGGGGAAACCCTCCGGGGCATCACCACCAATCGCCCTGGCGATTTTGGAAGAGAGCACCACCGACGGTGTCAAATCCTTGCCATACATTTCATAATCCACGCCAAGGGCAACCCAGCGCATCGCCCAGTCGGCCTTCCACTGCATTTTGCATCGGCCCCCGGTTACCGGTGTTTCGATTTTCTCCTCGGTTTCCGGGTCCTGATACAGAATCGTGCCGCTGGCGGTGTCGCGCTCCAATATCGGCACCTGCAGTACCATGCCCGTGCGCGGGCAGACGGGCAGGAATGGGCTGTAGGTTTGCTGGCGTTCATCACCAAGCGTTGGCAGAATAATTGCCATGATTGCATCATAATGTTCCAGCATCAGGCGCAATGTCGGATCAAAGCTGCCATTGTGATAAAGTTCGGTGGCACTTTTGAACTCATAATCAAAACCAAACTGGTCGAGAAAAGCCCGTAGCCGGGCATTCATATGGTGGCCGAAACTCTCATGCGTCTCAAACGGGTCGGGAATAGCGGTGAGCGGCTTGCCGAGATTCTCACGGATCATCTCCGGGTTGGGCAAATTGTCCGGCACTTTACGCAGCCCGTCCATATCGTCGGAAAAGGCAAAGAGCCTGGTCGGTATGTCCGACAATTGTCCGAAGGCATGACGCACCATGGAGGTACGGGCCACTTCACCAAAGGTGCCGATATGCGGCAGGCCGGATGGGCCGTAACCGGTTTCAAACAGCACATAACCTTTCTTAAGGGAAGCGTTTTCAAAACGTTCTAATAATTGACGGGCTTCCTGAAACGGCCAGGCGGTGCTGGTCAGGCAATCATCTCTGCTCGGAGCGGTCATAGGTTTGTCTTTCGCGTAAATTGGCTTCCTGCTCGCGAATACACTCCATGTAAGACGCGCTGGTGCGATCATGTATCGTAGAGTCACAATTCATCCGTGCCTGCTGGTGTGGAGTGCAGGCGGCGATGACTATGAGGCTGGCGAACAGTAATTTCATCATGCTAATAATTCTGGTGTGAACAGCAGGCTTGTATAGCGCGAACGGGCGTGTAATACAATATGGCGCAAATAGCAGCCTTAAGAGGGGACAATGAAAATATTAGTGCCGGTCAAACGGGTGATTGATTACAACGTCAAAGTGCGGGTGAAGGCCGATGAAAGCGGTGTTGATCTAAACAATGTCAAAATGAGTATGAATCCGTTCGATGAAATTGCGGTTGAAGAAGCGGTGCGCCTGAAAGAAGCAGGCAAGGCGGACGAGATTGTGGTGGTGAGCATGGGCGCGCCGGAATGCCAGGAGGTGATTCGCACGGCCATGGCCATCGGCGCTGACCGGGGCATTCTGGTGCAAACCGATGTTGAGCTTCAGCCGCTGGCTGTTGCCAAATGCCTCCATAAGCTGGTGGAGAAAGAATCGCCCGGGCTGGTCATTATGGGCAAGCAGGCAATTGATGATGATAGCAATGCTACCGGCCAGATGCTGGCCGCCCTGCTCGGCTGGCCGCAGGCCTGCTTTGCCTCCAGGCTGGAATTGAACGACGGCAGCGCCAATGTCACACGCGAGGTCGATGGCGGGCTGCAGACCGATAAGGTGGCACTCCCGGCGGTGATTACCACCGATTTGCGCCTCAACGAGCCACGCTATGCGGCGCTACCTAACATTATGAAAGCCCGACAGAAGCCGCTCGACACCATAACGCCCGATGATGTGGGGGTGGATGTCACGCCAAGGCTCACGACCGTAAAAGTAGTGGAACCTGCGAAACGCCAGGGCGGAGTAACGGTCGATAGCGTCGATACGCTGGTGGATAAACTCAAAAACGAAGCGAAGGTACTCTGACTATGGCAGTGTTAGTAATTGCAGAACATGAAGATGGCACGCTTAATCCAGCCGTGCTGAATGCCGTCACAGCCGCGCAGGCGATGGGTGACGAGATTGATCTGCTGCTTGCGGGTGAATCCATTGGCGAGGTAGCGAAACAAGCAGCCGCGATTAATGGTGTGCGAACGGTGCTGACGGTAGAAGCGCCACATTATGCCCATTTGCTACCTGAAAATCTGGCTGCCTTAGTGGTATCGCTCACCGAAAAATATACGCATCTGGTTGCGGCAGCGACCAGCATCGGCAAAAACCTCATGCCGCGGGTGGCCGCCTTGCTCGATGTAGCGGTGATTTCTGACATCACTGGCGTGGAAAGCGCCGATACGTTTATCCGCCCCATCTACGCTGGCAATGCGATTGCCACGGTGCAATCTGCCGATGCCACAAAAGTGGTGACGGTGCGTAAAGTCGCATTCGATGCAGCGCCGGGCGAGGGTGGCAGTGCTGCCATCACCGCTTTGGATGCTGCCGAAGATAAACAGCTAGCCAGCTTTGTCTCGAAGGAAGAGACGGGCGGTGAGCGCCCGGAGCTGACCGGCGCACGAATTGTGATATCCGGTGGGCGCGGCATCGGTAGTGCCGAGAATTTCGCTGTTCTGGAAACATTGGCCGATAAGCTGGGTGCGGCGATTGGCGCCTCGCGTGCGGCAGTGGATGCCGGTTATGCCCCCAATGATTGGCAAGTGGGGCAGACAGGTAAGGTCGTGGCGCCTGAGCTTTACATCGCTGTCGGCATATCCGGTGCTATTCAGCATCTGGCCGGGATGAAAGACAGCAAGGTCATTGTCGCCATCAATAAAGATGAAAATGCACCGATTTTTGAGGTGGCGGATTACGGGCTGGTCGCCGATCTGTTCAAAGCCGTACCGGAATTGGAGAGCAAGCTGTAACAACGGCATAGGCATAGCAAGAATACTGGATGCCTGTGCTTGCCGACTGAGAGAAAATGCGCTACGCCCACAAAGTCTGAAAAAACAATATAAGTAAAGAGACAGCAGAGCCATGCAGATTCAATCGACCAGGCGGCCGCCGGAAAACTATCCTCCGCTAATCTATAAGGATGACGCGCGAGACGCGATCGTCAATGAAGCCGAAGCATTGATCGCCGGTATGGCGCAAACCCCAGCCTGGGGGCAAAACCCGGAGCGCTATATTGAGCAGTTTTTCACTGCCATAGCGCGTGACCCCGCGCCCACACAAGAAGCTGCGCCTCACACCGATGCTCAGTCGGCACGGCAAAAAACAACCCTCTTGCAGCAAATCGCCCGTACGATTCAGGCGGCTGAATTATCCGCGTTGCCGGATTCGACACCGACCATACCGCTAGATCAATCACTGCTGAGTCGTTACCCGGCTGGTCAGATGCAATTTGCTGTTGCCTTATATCAGATGGAAGCAAAATATCCAGAGCGAGCTGCAGATATTCGCCACTTTGTGCGTGACTATGGCTACAAGGTATTTCAGGCGGCACATGCTACCAATGAAAGCCCGGATCCCGGTTTGGCTTCGGCAGTACAGTCATTGGGAGAGATATTCGATGCCGTGAATAACGGCGCGGCATTCGGCGGACAAATGGTCTCACTTGCCAACCCTAAACCTAAATCACCCCAGGATTTACTGGAACAATATACGATGAAAGGGGCAGATAAGGTGCTGGAGCACATTGGTTACAGTGAACAGGCACGCCAAGGCTTTGCCCATGGGTTTGATCTGGCCAGGGCTGTGATCGAGCTGCATGGCGCAGGTCAGGATGCGGGTAAAGCACTGGGAGCACTGGCGCGGCTTGCCTCCAAAATCACCGAATATGGACTGCAAACAGCGCATCAGGATATGCTGAATGCAACGCAGCGTGAACAGGCCATGCGCTTTGACAATGCGATTGCGACCTTTATGTTCCATATGGATCGCCATCTGGGATTGACAATGGAACATGAAGAATCGCAGGAGTTAGGTAAACTCGCTCAGCACTATTATGATGTGCGCCTTGGCACATTGGGTGGTGACTGGCAGATATGGACATTTCCCGAGTCCGGTCATCAACAGGGCTCATGATATTGCGTTAAGATAGACAGTACCAGCCTTGTTCAGATAGTAAGGCTGGCACATCATCAGGAGTATATTGACATATGCCTCAGGCGTTTGGGTGCGCTATCGTTCAACAAAATGTCACTGTGGGGGACATTGCAGGCAATGTGGCGTCAATTGTAGCTCTGTACCGGCAGGCAAGGGACCAAGGTGCGGATCTCGTTATTTTTCCGGAGCTTTGCATCACCGGTTATCCGCCGGAAGACCTCGTGTTGCGCCCGGAATTCCAGCAGCGTGCCCGGCAGGTTGTTGACGAACTGGCAGCGCTGACAGCAGATGGCCCGGCCATGCTGGTCGGCTCGATCCTGACTGAAGGTGAGGCGCGTTATAATGCTGCCTTTCTGCTGGATGAAGGTCGTATCATTGCCACATCGCGCAAGCATGAATTGCCGGCAGATGATGTCTTCAACGAAAAACGTGAATTTGCGCCCGGCCCGCTGCCGGATATTATCACCTGGCGCGGCATGAAGCTGGCCATTCTCGTCTGTGCGGATATGTGGAATAATGTCGTCCGCGAGCATATCGCCGCACAAAAACCGGAAATGGTGATCGTTCCCAACGGCTCACCCTATGACCGGCCAAAACAGGCCGAGCGCAAGCAGGAGGCGGCCACACTGGTGCGCCGGATACAGGCGCCGCTAATCTATCTCAACCATGTGGGCGGACAGGATGAGTTGGTGTTTGATGGCCATAGCTTCATCATGATGCCGGATGAATCGGTCCCCGTACAAATGCCTATGTGGGACGAACAGATGCTACTGACACAGTGGCGGCGCGCCAATAACAACTGGCAGTGTGAGACACACACCCAACATAGTGAGCCGGCAGAGGAAGAGGTGCTCTATCGCGCCTGTGTCACGGGCCTGCGCGATTATGTCACCAAAAATGGCTTTCCCGGCGTTATTCTCGGCCTGTCCGGCGGCATTGATTCCGCGCTCGTTGCTGCCATCGCTGTGGATGCGCTGGGGGCAGAGGCCGTCAGGCTGGTGATGATGCCTTCGCGCTATACCTCCAAAGAGAGCGTGGAGGATGCCGAGCAATTGGCGCGTGCTCTCGGCATCGCACTGGAATCCATCTCTATTGAACCGGCAGTGGACGCATTTGATGGCATGTTGGCTGAGAGTTTTAAGCGCACAGAGCCCGGGATTGCAGAGGAGAATATCCAGTCGCGCATTCGTGGCCTGACCTTGATGGCGCTCAGTAACAAATCGGGCCATATGGTGGTGACCACCGGAAATAAAAGCGAAATGGCCGTCGGTTATGCCACGCTCTATGGCGATATGTGTGGCGGCTATAATCCGATTAAGGATGTTTATAAAACGCAAGTGTATCGTTTGGCGCGCTGGCGTAATCAACACAAGCCGGGCGGGGTGAAAGGCCCGGATATGGCAATGATTCCGGAGCGCATTATCACCCGCGCACCGTCGGCAGAGCTGCGCCCTGATCAGACCGATCAGGATAGTCTGCCGCCTTATGAACATCTCGACTGGATATTAGAACATCTTATCGAGGGCCGCCTCTCCATTGCAGAAATAGCGGCCAAAGCACCACGCCATATCACGCGTGAGGTGGTGGAAAAAGTCGCTCATCTTTTGCTCATGTCAGAATATAAACGCCGTCAGGCCCCGCCAGGGGTCAAGCTCACCCGTGTTGCCTTTGGTCGCGACCGGCGCTACCCGCTAACCAATAAATATCGTTATGGGGCATCATCAATCACTTAAGGAAGTTGTGTGAGATAATGTGCTGATGAAAGACATGTCTTGTGATGTCATCCCCGCGAAGGCGGGGATCTCTTTAACAACATACAAGGATGCGAGAGAGATTCCTGCCTGCGGCTCTGCGAGCCTCCGCAGGAATGACACGTTTCCTTCTGCATGGCTTAAAAATCATAGGTAGGTAATGACAAGCCGCTGAATGTGCAGTAGATAATGCGGTTTTAACACCTAGCATAAAGAAATTGTCACGATTTATGACCAAAGTCCGTTTCGCTCCCAGCCCCACCGGTTATCTGCATATTGGTAATGTGCGCACAGCGCTCATCAACTGGCTGTTTGCCAAACAGCAGGGCGGGCAGTTTATCCTGCGGATGGATGATACGGACCCCGAGCGCTCTAAAGATGCCTATGAGCAAGCAATTTGTGAGGATTTAACCTGGCTGGGCCTGACATGGGATGAGATGACGCGCCAGAAAGAACGGCTCGACGCGTATGAGGCCGCCAAGCAACGCCTGGTCGATGCCGGGCGGCTCTATCCGTGCTATGAAACCGCGCAGGAAATTGAAGTGAAGCGCAAAATGCTGCTCGGGCGCGGCAAACCACCGATTTATGACCGGGCAGCCCTGCAATTAAGCGACGCTGACAAACAAAAGCTGGAGGCCGAGGGCCGCACGCCGCATTGGCGCTTTCTGCTTAATGACACCACCGTGGTGTGGGATGATCTGGTGCGCGGGCCGCAAAAATTCGAAGGTCGCCATATGTCTGACCCGGTGCTCATCCGCGAAGATGGTAGCCCCACCTATATGCTGCCCTCCTGCGTTGATGACATCGCCATGGGCATCACCCACATTCTGCGTGGCGAAGACCATGTGAATAACACCGCCATTCAAATGCAGTTATTTGAGGCGCTGGACGGCACGCTGCCGCAATTTGGTCACACTTCGCTGCTCAAAACCAAGGAGGGTGGCATGTCCAAGCGCACCGGCGGGTTCGACATACAGTCCCTGCGTGCCGAAGGCATTGAGCCACAGGCCATCACCAGCCTGCTGGCACGGCTTGGCACGTCAGAGCCGGTGGAGCCGCGCCTCTCAACCGAGGAGCTGGCGCAGCATTTCAGCCTCAGCCAGTTTGGCAAAAACCCGGCCAATTACGACAAGGCCGAGTTGGAGCGCCTCAACGCTAAAATTGTCAGCCAACTGAGCTACGACGATGTGAAGGATCGTCTGGCCCTCAATGTGCCGGAGGCGGAAGCACGGCAATTCTGGGAAACAGTGCGCCCTAACCTGACCAATGTCAGCCAGGCGGCGGAATGGTGGACCTTGTGCCATCAGCCGGTAACACCAGCTATTGATCAGGAGGATACGGACTTTGCCGAGCAAGCCGCTGCCCTGCTACCTAACGGCCAGTGGGATGATACCACTTGGGATGCATGGATCAGCACACTCAAAACCGAGACCGGCCGTAAAGGGAAGGGGCTGTTTATGCCGATTCGCAAGGCTCTGACCGGCATGGAACACGGGCCAGAGTTGAAAAACATGCTGCCATTGATCGGACGTGAGCGGGCTATGCAGCGATTGCAAGGCAAGGCCGCATGAGATTCATTCTTATTCCGCGGCAGTGTCATTCGCTGGCTTGACCGGCGAATCCAATGATAGGCTCACCGATTCAATCGGCGGGTGACATTTTCATAAGATGAAAGTACGGAAATAAACCAGATTGACGATGATAGAATTGGCTTTGAATGACATTAAAACTCCACAATACACTCACCCGCACTGTTGAAGAGTTCATCCCCGAGGATGAAACCAACGTCCGCATGTATGTTTGCGGGCCAACGGTCTATGACCGCCCGCATATTGGCAATGCCCGGGCTGTCGTGGTGTATGACGTGCTCTATCGCCTGCTGCGCCATCTCTATGGTGAGGAGCATGTCACCTATGCCCGCAACATCACCGATGTCGACGATAAAATTAACAAAGCCGCTAAAGAGCGCGGCATTACCATTCAGGCGCTGACGACTGAGATTACCGATTTCTTCCATGCGGATATGGAAGCGCTCAATTGCCTGCCACCAGACATTGAGCCGCGCGCGACTGAGCATATTGCTGAGATGATTGCGATGATCAAACGGCTGATTGCTCGCGGCTGCGCCTATGAAGCGGCTGGCCATGTGTTGTTTGATGTGCCGGGGGCCATGCAGCAGGGGCTGGCATATGGGCAGCTATCCGGCAAAAAGATCGATGAATTGCAAGCCGGTGCGCGGGTGGCGGTGGAGGATTACAAGCGCAGCCCGGAAGATTTTGTGCTGTGGAAGCCTGCCGATGAAGAAGATGATGCATCCTCCAAATTCGACAGCCCTTGGGGTGTGGGGCGGCCCGGCTGGCACATTGAATGCTCAGCTATGAGTACCAAATATCTTGGTGAGACCTTTGATATTCATGGCGGCGGTGCGGACCTGAAATTCCCCCACCATGAAAATGAAATTGCCCAAAGCCTCTGCGGCTGTGAGTCAAGCAATGCCAAATTTGCCAGAACATGGGTGCATAATGGCTTCGTGACGGTGAATGGCGAGAAGATGTCTAAATCGCTCGGCAATTTCATCACCGTGCGAGAGCTGCTTGAGCAAGGCATCCCCGGCGAAGTCATCCGCCTCGTCCTCCTCATGACCAAATATAACGAGCCGCTCGACTGGAATGAAAAAAAGGTCAGTGATGCGAAGAAGATGTTGGATAAGATGTATGGTTATTTAGATGAGTTAAAAAAATTAGGCATTATTTCACAACCTATAGAAGATTTGCGCGAGGCTAGGGAGTTCTGGGATGAAAATATCGGAAATGGGCTCCTTAATGATTTAGAGATTTATAATGATATGAATTCATCAAGCACAATTTCAGAATTAATAGTCTTATTAAAAGAAGCCAGATACAACAGGTCCTATAATAATATGACGTATAGAGAAGCAGAATGTGCTGGAAAATACGGAGTAGCTTTAGTTATTGGGAGTATATTAGGTATTCTCCAACAATCTCCAGACCAATGGTTCGGCCGCACCAACATCGACGAAACCATTGAAACCCTTGCCAACCAACGCATCGCCGCCAAAAAAGCCAAAAACTTCGACGAAGCCGACCGCCTTCGCGGGCAAATTGAAGCCAAAGGCTACCGCATTAAAGACATCCGCGACGCGCCGGGCTATGAGTTGGAGCGTCTTGTCTAGTACGTAAGATTCTGCGATCACGTCGCAGAATGACGAGTCATAGTTATTTTTCGTCATCCTGCGGCAAACGCAGTGCGACCGCAGGATCTGGTAAAAGGCGAATCATCCATTTGAAGCACAGGATGACATCGGGAGACCCCCATGGACAAACAATATTGTGTCTACATCGTCACGAATAAAAAACGCGGCACACTATATATTGGCGTTACCTCCAACCTCACGCAGCGCATCTGGCAGCACGAAAACAAAGTGATGCCGGGATTCACGGCAAAATATAATCTCACAAAACTTGTGTGGTTTGAAACACATGAACGGCTGAAAATGCAATCAAACGTGAAAAACGGCTGAAATTCTATCAGCGAGCATGGAAAATAGCATTAATTGAGAAAGAAAATCCCCAGTGGCGCGATTTATACGATGAAATGCTTCGGCTTACTGTGTAGTTATGTCATGACCGGATGAGATGAGCCTGCACGGAACGCAGTACGCGAATCTTGAGCCGGTAATCCATTGATTCAATAAGAAATGATAATGACAGATTCAAACTATATCACCCTTTATGACTCCACCCTGCGCGACGGGGCACAGGCGCGTGGCGTGGATTTCAGCGCCACCGACAAAACCGCCATTGCCGAGGCACTTGATGCATTCGGCATTGATTATGTCGAGGGCGGCTGGCCCGGAGCTAACAGCGTCGATGATGCATTTTTCGCTGACCTGCCAGTGATGTCACACGCCACCATCACCGCCTTTGGCATGACGCGCCGCGCCGGACACAGCGCCGAAAATGACCCCGGCCTGGCCGCATTGCTCAATAGTGATGCCAAGAGCATCTGCCTTGTTGGCAAAAGCTGGGACTTTCAGGTGACGGAAGCCTTGGAACTCTCGCCGGATGAGAACCTCGCTATGATTCGCGACAGCATCGCCCTGATTGTCGCCAAAGGCAAAGAGGCGATGTTCGATGCCGAGCATTTTTTTGATGGATATAAAGCACGCAAGGAATATGCACTGAGTTGCATCAAAGCAGCGCATGATGCCGGTGCGCGGTGGATCATCCTGTGTGATACCAATGGCGGCACGCTGCCGGAGGATATTGAGCGCATTGTCCACGAAGTGACCGAGCATATCCCCGGCGAGCAGTTGGGTATTCATTGTCATAATGATACCGGCAACGCCGTGGCCAATTCACTGGCGGCGGTGCGCGCTGGGGTGCGGCAAATTCAGGGCACCATCAATGGTGTGGGGGAGCGCTGCGGTAATGCCGATCTGGTATCGATCATCCCCTCGCTTATGCTCAAAATGGGCTACAAAACCGGTGTATCCAGTGACAATCTCACCGGCCTCACACGCCTCTCGCGCCTGCTGGATGATCGTCTCAACCGTGCGCCGGATGTTCATGCGCCTTATGTTGGCGCAGCCGCTTTTGCTCACAAAGGCGGGTTACATGTCTCGGCTATGGCGCGCAACAGTGCGACTTATGAGCATATCCCGCCGGAGAAAGTCGGCAACCAGCGCAGCATTTTAGTCTCAGACAAAGCCGGACGCTCCAACGTGCTGGCGCGGCTCAAAGAACTGGATATTCAAAACATCACGCCCGATGATAAGCGCATTGATAAACTGGTGGAAGTGCTCAAAGCACGTGAGGCAGATGGCTATGCCTATGACAGCGCCGATGCCAGTTTTGAGATGCTGGTGCGCCGCACGCTCAAGCCCCACGCCATCCCTGACTATTTTGAACTGCTTAGTTACCGGGTGATTGATGAGCGCCGCTATGATGCGAATCGCGATCTCATCACCATGGCTGAGGCGACCATTAAAATCCGCCTGGGCAGTGAGGTGATTATGACCGTGGCCGAAGGAAACGGGCCGGTCAATGCGCTCGACCAGGCCATGCGCCGCGCGTTAGTACAGGCCTATCCGGAAGTGCGCGACATGGTGCTGACCGACTATAAAGTGCGTATTCTCACGCCCGAAGATGCCACCGGCGCCATCACCCGCGTGACCATTGAAAGCCATGATAGCGACGGCAAAAGCTGGACCACGATTGGCGTCTCCGGCAATGTGATTGATGCGTCCTTCAAGGCGTTGCAGGAGAGTATTGCCTACAAGCTCTATTCCAGCGGCCAGCGCGCTAAGGTGATTGTGTGATTAGAGTGCCTGAATATATATCGTCATCCCGGAAACCGAGTCAGCAGGCGAGGTTATCCGGGATCCATTTCACATATGTGGCATACGGTTCAGTAGGCGAGGAAGCTGGTTCGCCGTGCCTCTTCATATCTATCGCGCAAAGATATAGGTAACGAAGCGTTACACAATGACCAGACATCCCATCATCATCCTCACCCGCCCCCAACTGGGAGAGAATATCGGCGCGGCAGCGCGCGTCATGGCCAATTTTGGACTGAGCGAGTTGCGGCTGGTGGCCCCGCGTGATGGCTGGCCCGGCTGGCCGGGCAAGCTGCCGGAAGGTGAAAACTGGTCTAAGGCCGTGGCCATGGCAGCAGGGGCAGAGTCGATTCTCGAAAAAGCGACGGTGTCCCCAACCTTGCGCGAGGCAATAGGCGACTGTCAGCTGGCCATCGCCACCACCGCACGCTCACGCCGCATGAACAAGCCGTGGCATGATGTGCGCGATGGCGTGATGCAGATCACGCCGCACATAAGCACAGGACAGCGCGTAGCTATTGTCTTTGGCCCGGAGCGGGCAGGGCTGGAGAATGACGAAGTGACTCTGTGCGATCAGGTCATCAGCGCGCCTGTCAATCCTGACTTTCCATCCCTGAATCTGGCCCAATGTGTGGGCATTATCTGCCATGAATGGCGACAGCAATGGTCGGCTTCACAACAGGAACAGCCCATTGAGCAGGACGTAGCAGAGATTGCACCCAAAGAGGCCTTACTCGCCCTCTATGACCATCTGGAACGCGAGTTGGATGCTGCCCGTTTTTGGAAAACGGAAGAGAAAAAGCCGCGAATGCGGCGTAACATCCTGAACATGCTGCAGCGCGCCGAATTCACCGAGCAGGAAGTACAAACCTGGCGCGGCATCATCACAGCGTTAACGAGGCACGCTGACGGCTGAACTGTGGTGTGCGAAGGCAGCAGGCCGAGCTAGCCTGAGCCGTGTTCTATATGCGAGCACGGGAACAAACGCTAAAAGCCACACAAATAAACAGAAAAACCGCCAAATGTCATGATTTGGTCATAGTTGCGTGGTACACTTACTATGCCGTAATTTAAGATAAACAAAGGCAAGAGAGAAATTATGTCCAATGATCTTGGTAGTTTAGAAGACGGACAACAAGCAATTATGATTGGCGCTGATGGTCAGCCAATGCCGGGCGTGATGGCCTATAAACAAAATGGCATCATCACCATTGATATTCAGCATCGTGATCAGGCCAAGAACTTTTTTGATTATATTCGCGACACAGATACCGACACCTTGGCTGAGTTGGCGACAACGGGTGGCGTAAGCATAGAACGCGTCAATGCGGCCGTCACGAGCTTGGAAGAAGAGCGTGAAGAAGATGGTCTTGAACTGACGAAGCGCGAGAAGGTCGAAGAAATTTATCGGCAGCTTGGGTTTGAATTACCTGCTATAGTTGATGAGGAAGAGTTTGGCGAATATGACCGTTTCCTCACTGCCGTGGCCGAAGGCACTTACCGTAAAGGCTTCTCATTTACTGAAGAGAAAGCCGAAGAAAAAGGCAGTGTGGATGCAGCGGCAGAGCAGCGTTTGCGTGACCCGGAAGAGGGTATCGATCTTAAATTGATGCTGGAAGGCGGCTTCGCTATGCACAAATTAACCGGGTTTCCGCCTGGCCAAATTTTGCGCATGATGCAAAATGCGATGACACTGTACGAAGTGGGCACCGAAATTCACGAAATGTGGCGGAACTGGCAAGCACAACGCAGGCGCAATAACGAAGCGGGCGAAGACGGGCCAGAGACGGAAGCCGGGGAACCAACAGCATCGGCAACGCCAGATCCAAATGCGTCCAACGCAGATGCCAATGCTACTGGTGATAATGATGGCGGCGGTGATGACGATGGCTCCACCACAGCAACAGCAGACGCCGATACGGATCAGGGTGAGGAAATCACAGATGCTACGCTGCTACACTGTGATGTGGAATTATTCACCTATGAAGTCTTGGTTGATGGCGAACAGGTAGAAGCCGATGCGCCGCCTGTCTATGTCATGGAAATTGAGCCAGGCGAAGAGGTGCTAACGACATTAGCAATGCTCGATGAAGGTGTGGAAGAAGACGCAACACTCACCATCACAATGACGAAAAACGAAAAGGGTAAATTGGTCATCACCACGGACATTATAGAAGACC
The DNA here is from genome assembly GCA_964435165.1 of uncultured Rickettsiales bacterium. Classification (GTDB taxonomy): domain Bacteria; phylum Pseudomonadota; class Alphaproteobacteria; order Rickettsiales; family RI-342; genus CAYSXY01. The sequence goes on along the minus strand of CAYSXY010000032.1, from coordinate 6,787 downwards.
ATCCAGATGCGGACCGTTTGGTGGCAGGCAATGCTAACAACGAAATACAGGTGATACTTGAGGATATTGATGGTGGTACACAAGGAACAGAAGAGGTAAGAGAGCTACTCTTAAAGCTTGATGTGACGCCGCAGCAAATGAGGGAAGCATTGGAAGAAACGTTAGGCGAGGGGCGTGAAGAACATCTCGGAATTGTCGTAGAAGCGCCTGAAGTGGATGTGGATATCTCGATAGAAGAGGTGCCGGAATATACGACATCATCTACGTTGAGTGATGATGTAGAACTGAGATATGAATATACGGATGTCGATAGTCCTGAGAGACAGGTGGGAGACAATGATAGCGCTGATTCAAGAACAGGGCGCGGCGTTACACTCAATGATGGGTTTGGGTATGATGATATACATACAACAACGACCCTAGGTGAAGATGTGGAAGTGGTGTTTGTAGATGGAGACCTAGACGGAGATGGAAAGCTTGATGCAAATGAAAAACGTATTAAAGATGGCGGAAACGCAGATATACCCGATGCACCAGCACCAAAGCCAAAACCCGTCTCCTCTAAAGGAGGTGGCGGTAAGAGCTTAGCGGAGTCTTTATTTGAACATGTTGTGCCGGGAACGACGTTTACTGCTGCCGAAACACCCGAGACACAAACCGAGCCTGTCGAGCGCAGCAAATAAGCAGCTATTCCTTGACTCCACCCCACATTTCTGCTTATACAGCTCTCCCGCCGTGGACGAAGAACCTTCGGCGTATGCGCGCCTGCTGAACGCGCATCCTTTTTGTATGATGTTAAGCGCCAATAAGGCGTGGCTCGCAGTCGCGAGCTCGGCATTGTTACTAAAACAATGCCGTTTAGGCCGCGTTGGCCTGGTTTACATCGCATTCAGGCGCGGGGATGGTCAGCGTGAACAACACCGCAGTAAAGCTGGGATGATACATTATGGGCAAACGTCTGAACGCCAAATACAAAATTTCGCGCCGCCTTGGCGTTAATCTTTGGGGTCGTGAGAAAGATCCTGTCAACAAACGTGAATATGGGCCGGGCCAGCATGGGCCGCTACGCCGCCGCAAAACCTCCGATTATGGTCTGCAGCTCAAAGAGAAGCAAAAGCTCAAAGGCTATTACGGCAATATCAGCGAGAAGCAATTCCGCCGTGTTTATGATGAAGCCGTGCGCCGCAAAGGGGATACGGTTGAGAATCTCGTTGGCCTGCTGGAACAGCGCCTGGATATCATCATCTTCCGCATGAATTTTGTCCCGACCGTCTTTTCGGCACGCCAGTTCGTCAATCATGGCCACATTAAGGTGAACGGCAAAAAAGTTAATATTCCTAGCTATCGTGTGCAACCGGGCGATGAAATCGAGATCAAACAGGCATCACGTGAATTGCCACTCGTTATTCAGGCCTTTTCCAAGCCTGAGCGAGAAGTGCCGGAATATATCACCGTTGATACCAAGAATTACAAAGGCACCTTTGTACGTGTGCCTAAGCTGATGGAAATCCCGTATCCGGTGGTGATGGAACCTAACCTCGTAATCGAATATTACTCACGCTAATTAACGGGAAACGGCGTGCTGGGGAAGTATCGTTCTTCCGCCTTTTAAGTAAATATTAATAGCATTTAACGTAAAATGTGACTGTTTTATGACAATATAAACAGTGACATGCCCCCCAGCACGCCAACACAAAAGGCCTCAGCCAGCGAAAGATCGGATCATCATGCGCTCTCCGTGCGTGATTTGCTCGCGCTTCAGCAATCGCCATCGCCGGAAATGCGCGCTAACATCGCAGAAAAGATCGGCAATAATATCGATCTGTATGCGCTGACGGATGAACAATTTGCCTTAGCGCTGGATATTGCCGGGCTGCTATTGCAAGACAAGCAGGAATCCGTGCGCATTGCCTTGGCGGAAGGCCTAAAAACCTCACGTAAAACGCCGCTTGATATGATTATGCAGCTCGCACAGGACGACAGTGGCAAAGTTGCCGCTTTAATCTTGCGTCATTGTGATCGGCTGACGGATAAAAACCTGTTCAGTATCATTCAGACGACGGAAGAGCTATTGCGGTTGGTCGCTATTGCCGAACGGGATAAAGTATCTTCAGAAGTAACCGAAGCGCTGATTGAAAAAGAAATCGAAGATGTGGCTGCAGCGTTAGTCCGTAACCCGGGCGCGACATTCACCGAGAAAAGCTACGACAAAACAGCCCGGCTCTATACCAACAGTGCCGATGTGCTGCATGGAATGATGGAGCGTAACCCGGTGCCAAGCGAGGCCATTAATAAAATGATGGCACGTGCGGCCAATCAGGCGCCACAACGTCAGCCTTCGCAAGGGGCACGTGATACACAATTCAGTAGTGATGCGGTTGCCACCGACATGGAAGATTTACTCGGCCTGGGTGACAGCCCTGCCGAAAATGACTGCATTAAACTGGCGGAGGAATTGAATCGCACCGGCCGGCTGACATCCCCGACCTTAATTCTGGCACTATGTTTAGGACAACGCGAGTTGTTTGCCGCCTGCATGGGAAAGCGCACCAGTATCAGCCTGTCAGAAGCATTGGCGCTCATGGATGCTGAGACCGGAAAATTCCGCGTATTGTATAACCGTTCGCGTCTCCCTTCAGGGGTATTCAAATTATTTGAGCATCTTGTGCAGAGTAGTAATCAAGCGACACAAGATGGCAAAGCGCGCAATACGCTGGCTTATATCGAGTCGATGCAAGAGCAGATCGAAATGGCCATGGATCAGGGTGTTCGTTTTGCAGACAGGTTGGCCAAGCCCATCGCAGAAGAAGCGCATAAAATCATCAGCAATAGCTAAACTTCCTACCAATTGGCTCTTCACCTGCCACTCAGCCTATGCTCCAATGATGGGACGAGCCGTAGTCGCGGAAGCGATACCTGCAAAAAATCAGGCAGCCTGTAAGCCGGGTTCTGTACCAGTCGGGTGACCGGCGGCGAACATTCATCTGAAATGACCGTTGCCGACCATCTCTAGCAACCTACCCGGACATCAGGAGAAAACATCCTTGCCGACAGGCGGCGCGTGTCCCTACATGGTCTTGCTCCCGGTGGGGTTTACCCTGCCACTGTCGTTACCGACAGCGCGGTGCGCTCTTGCCGCACCCTTTCACCCTTACCGAATGCAATGATCCGGCGGTTTGCTTTCTGTGGCACTTTCCCTGAGGTCACCCTCGCCGGGTGTTACCCGGCACCGTTGTTTTCCGGAGCCCGGACTTTCCTCGACATCATCAATGTCGCGTTCGCCCAGCTGCCTGACGCAGCTATTTAATCTGTTTACGTGTCGACTTCAACCATCTGCAGCAGGGCATCCAGCTGAATGTCACAGACATCATTCCAGTGGCCGGTCAGATGATGAGGGACGAAATGGCGTTGAAACGCCGTGACAACCTGTGTTGTCGCCTCATCATACATACCATGGGAATCCAGACCATAGCCATAGCGTTGCAGGCGTTGCTGCATGTATTGCACATCAATGCCCTGATCACCTTTTTTTAACAATAATTGAGGTGTTTCAGGTAAAGATATATCCGGCCACACACCAATGCCGGCGGCGGCAAGCGCAGGCCAGTCAAACAGCTCGCCCGGATCTTCCTTACGGTTGGGAGCAATGTCGGAATGCCCTACCACGTCACGGGGTAACAGCGCGTGTCGCTGTACGATATCCTGACATAAAAGCAGCAGTGAGGCCATTTGTTGCTCGGGAAACGGTCGATAACCGAATTCATGGCCGGGATTGACGATTTCGATGCCGATGGAGACATCATTCAGGCCATCGCGCCCGCGCCAATGGCTGACACCGGCATGCCAGGCACGATCGACTTCATCTACCAATTGGAAGATAGCCCCATCTTCTTCAACCATATAATGGGCGCTGACTTTGGCAGTGCGGTCGCACATGCGCTCCAATGCCTCACGGCCCGAGCGCATGCCCGTGTAATGTAAGACCAGCATGGATATCTCGGCATCCATGGGCCGATCGTCCCGGTTGGGAGAAGAAACAAATTGGAGATCCAGCATAACGGGGCAACAGCGATCGAAGTGAACATCAAGATAGTGTCGTCACGAGATGGAGAATGTAACGAAAACGGCCATTTTTGAGAACCGGGAGTTCCAGTGTATGTCAATACACGAAAGCCGGAAGCGCAGAAGATGGCAGTTTGCAGGCCATTAAGCATCTCGTAACGACATATCTAGGCGACGATAAACACTGTTTCGTCAGCAGGCAACCTGTTCCAACTCACGTACACTTTGATTGGCCGGGCGGTAGATACTCAACGCGTTTAATTTGTGCCAGACAGGGGGCGTCAGACCATCTTTCTGTCGTTGACGATTGATAAAATCCAATGCCGCTTCTCCTTTGCCGTCGAGAAACCAGGATTCCGTGCCAAACAGCCGTGCCATGGCTTTGAGTTGGCGCGCATAAGATAATGAAATATCAACCCTTGACTGAGACTCTTTCATCATATTGGCTAGCGCTGCCGGGCCAAAATGCACAATCAGGGCAATATCATCGCCCACGGCTCTGGTAAGCGCCTGAGCATCAATGGCGGGCATCTCATCTTCGCTTGCGGTTGCTTCATCCGCGTGACTGCCGAGCGCATCCATCCGTCTGATCAACGCTTTCAACCGTTTGGAGACCTTGGCAAAGTCAGGTTCCAGCAACAGGTCTAATTTTGCCTGACGAATGGCTTCCACGGCGAGTGAAAACAGGCGATATGCCTCGCCCAGGTCACAGTCGATCTGCATATCCGATGATAATGCCATGGTCATTACTCCGCATGACGTGGAATAAAGGCACAGTGGCGTAGAATGCTTGCCGAATCCTTAATGGCTGCGCTGAAATCATGAGGAAAGCGCATGCTTCAGGCTGCTTCCGGCGTATGAAGCGAACGTGGCCGCCGCAGAATGATGATACTCACGCCAAGCACAGTCAAAATGCCGCCAAGCACATGTTCGGTGCTTAAACTGTCACCGAGTAACGAGGTTGTCGCACTGATACCAAACACAGGAACCAGTAAGGAAAAAGGGACAATATGGGAGACCGGGTGCTTGCGCAGTAGGTAATACCATAAGCCATAGGCAATAATTGTTGAACCAAGCGTCATATACAGCATCGCCGTTATGATGATGGGGTGCCCTAATGAACGGAACGCCTGTGTTGTTGTCTCGCCAAAAAGCCAGGCACAAAGGAGAAGCATGGGGGCCGTGTATGCCGACATCCAGGCTAATAACGCCATAATAGATGCCTGTTGATATTGCTTGATTTGAATATTGGCGATCCCCCAGAAAAACGCACCGGCCAGCATCAGTATAAATCCCGGCCAATTATCCCAGATTACCGGGGCACCGGCCATCACCGCCAGGCCGGCAAAAGCAATCGTCAGCCCGGTGATACGTCGCCAGCCAAGACTGTCCTGGAGAAGCCAAACGCCCAGCAAGCAGGAAAAAGGGACGCCCATCTGTGAGACCAGTACGGCAGTTGAGGCGGAATCGGCGTGGCTCATGCCCACAAAAAACAGCCCAAAATGCAGCAGGCCAAGCGTGATGGCTAATCGTAATGCATGCAGATGTTGAGTACGCGGAAGGCGGACAAAGGGAATGAGCACGAGCGCAACAATGGCAAAACGAATGGCAAGCATCAAGAACGGTGGCGTCGCCGAAAGTGCTGTCTGTGCAGCGACAAAATTGCCGCCCCAGATAGCAGCCACCAGCAGTGCCAGTACATAATCCATGGCATTGACCAAAAAGATATGGGTTAGTGACGAAACTGTCGAGTGCTGCGCAATGTTTCGTAAGCGTGATTCAGTGCGGCGGCGCGCTCTTTCATCATCGCGAGCCAGCTTTGCTCTCGAGGTGTGGAGGCTTCCTGCTGCCACAGCGCAATACGATCCGGGTGAAAGGCCTGTAATTGCAGATGATATTGTTCGCGTAGTTCCCGTCCTGTCGCACCTTTGGGCATATTCATCAGCGCAATCGGGTCATGGGTTGGCACCCCAATGTGAGACTGAGCTAAATGGTCAAAGGCCGCCTCACTGACGCCGAGTATGTCTGCGACACTGTGCAGGAAACGAAGTTCTTCGAGATTGAGCGGTTTGTCGGCGGCGGCCAGGGCAAAGAAGCGCTTGAGAATGACGGGGCGCAGGGCGGGCGTCTCTTCAGTTAAGACACGTAAATGCCGGGCAAACAGAGGGTAGGGCGTAGACATGGCGAGGGCATTATCAAAATGTTCGCGTACAGAGTCAGCGGAAGCATGTGGCATGGGAAACAAGTCACAAAACGCCGCATACTCGCGCGGGGTTTCTTCTCCATCATGGGTAATCAGGCGTGCGCTCAAAGCAATCAATGCCAGTGCCAGCCCTTCCTGTGCACTATCCGACATAGGATCATTCATAACGTGATCCTCAGTCGCAGGCGCGGTATTGATGCCTGGTGTTAACTGACGCAGTAATAGTTTGACCGTGATGATGGCGCGCGACAAAATCGCCATCAGCGCCACATAGACGTCTCGCGCTAAGACGCGAAAACGCCTGCCACCTCCTTGGTGTGGGTCGCGCACCCAGGAAGCAGATTTGGTCAAGGTTGTGTGGGCGTCTGCCACCGTTGATACCCTATGCCGCCGCAGAAATGAACCATGGCATATCCATTGGCCCTAACACCAATATATAGTTAATAGCTCGTGCCAGCAACCAATATATTGTGGTTAATCCGAAGAGGATAGACACTGAGAGCGGCGCAAAGCCTTATTCGG
>CAYSXY010000031.1:0-23733 GCA_964435165.1 uncultured Rickettsiales bacterium | reverse complement strand
GATATCTTAGGTACAAATTTCCCGCTTTTGTCTTGACTCTTGTGGTTTATGTGGCATATTCCTTCACCCTACTCACGGGAGTGGGTGGTAAACCACGAAAAAACAGATAGATAAGATGATGCGTAGCTACACGGCAAAACCGGAAGATATTCAACAGGACTGGTGGATTGTGGATGCAGATGGCCTGGTATTGGGGCGTTTGGCTGCTGAAGTGTCGAAAATCCTGCGTGGAAAACATAAAGCAATGTATACGCCCAGTATGGATTGTGGTGATCATGTGGTGATCATCAATGCGGATAAAATCCAGATGAAGGGTAAAAAGCGCGATCAGAAAACCTATTACTGGCACACAGGTTATCCGGGTGGGATCAAATCCCGCACAGCGGAGCAGGTGTTGTCCGGTTCGCATCCTGAGCGCGTGGTGCTGAAAGCCGTTGAGCGGATGATTCCGCGTGGGCCGCTTGGCCGTAGCCAATTTAAGAAACTTCGCGTGTATGCCGGTACTGAGCATCCCCACGAGGCGCAGCAGCCGAAGGCGTTGGATCTGGCTGCCCGTAATGCAAAGAATAAACGATAAGGTTAGAGAGAATGAGCGAAGCAGCAGTACAACAGGCCGCACCTGAAAACACCGCTGGGGAGCGTGGCCCAGTCGTTGATAAACTGGGACGTGCCTATGCCACCGGCAAACGAAAAGATGCCATTGCTCGTGTGTGGATTCGTCCGGGTAAAGGCAAGGTGACCGTTAATGGTCGCGAAGTGGAGCGTTATTTTGCACGTCCGGTGCTGCGTATGATTATCAATCAGCCATTTGATGCAGTGGATCGTGCCAATATGTTTGATGTTACCTGCACGGTTGTGGGTGGCGGTCTGTCCGGTCAGGCTGGTGCTGTGCGCCATGGTATCAGTAAAGCGCTTGATCAATATGATCCTGCCTCATTTCATACGATTTTGCGTCGTGGCGGCTTTTTGACCCGCGACAGCCGAACCGTTGAGCGTAAGAAATATGGTCGTAAGAAGGCTCGTAAGCGCTTCCAGTTCTCCAAACGTTGATATACTGACCGTATATCCGTACGAATACAGGGGGCGCTCATCGGAGCGCCCTTTTTTGTTCATCACAAGAGGTTTTATCCATGACCAGATCCATCAGGGCAGCAATTATCGGGGCAAGTGGCTATACCGGTGCGGAGTTGGTGCGTTTTCTGCATGCACACCCGTTGGTGGAGATTACCACGTTGGTGGCTGATCGCCGTGCGGGCGAGGCGATGGAAGCTGTTTATCCGCATCTCCGGGTGGCTGCCCTGCCGCCTTTGGTGAAGCTGGGGGAGGTTGATTGGCAACAGATTGATGTGGCGTTTTGCGCCTTGCCACATGCCACGACCCAACAGGTGGTAAAATCGATGCCAGATCATGTCGTGGTAATTGATTTGTCTGCGGACTTTCGGTTGCGTGATGTGGCTACGTATGAGGCGTGGTATGGCAGCCATCAGGCCCCGGAGTTGCAGTATCGCGCTGTTTATGGACTGACAGAACATTACCGTGCGGAGATCGCACATGCAGATTTGATTGCCTGCCCTGGCTGCTATCCGACCGCGTCGCTGCTGCCATTGCTTCCGCTTCTGAAGGCGAAAGCGATTGTAGCGGAGGGGATTATTATTGATGCGAAGTCCGGCGTGACCGGTGCCGGTCGCGCCGCTAAGGAAGCCACATTGTTTGCCGAAGTGGCGGATGGCATTCATCCATATGGGGTTGGGCATCATCGTCACATGCCCGAAATTGAGCAGGAAATGAGTGTGGCCTATGAGAAAGAGATAACGGTCAGTTTTACACCACATTTGATGCCGATGAATCGCGGTATTCTGGCCACTATCTATGTGCAACTGGCTGGCGGGCAAGAGCCTGCATCGCTGCGCCGTTTGTTACATGAAGCGTATCGTGACACGCCCTTTGTCCATCTGTTGCCTGAGGGCGTGATGCCAGCCACCCGTCAGGTGCGCGGGTCCAACCATTGTTTGATCGGCGTGGCGGAAGACCGACTGCCCGGCCAGGTGATTTTGCTCTCTGCTATCGACAATCTGGTCAAGGGTGCATCCGGACAAGCAGTGCAGAATATGAATCTCCGCTTTGGGTTTGACGAGGCTGAAGGGTTGGGGCAGCTTGCCTTGTTTCCTTGAGAATAGCGATCAACTATTAGATAGCGTTGTCACGAAATACATAATGGCCTGCAAACAGCCATTTTCTGCGCTTCCGGCTTTCATGTATTGATATACATTAGAACTTCCGGTTCTCGAAAATGGCGGTTTTCGTCACATTCTCCATCTCGTGGCGACGCTATCTAGGCAAGTCTGGATTGATGTAAGACTCATATTGGGCTTTGGCCTGTTCAAAGGCACGTATCTCCTGGAGATAAAAATCATAGACTTCCGGGCTTTCATGCCCCTCCATGGATTTGCCGATCTCACCTGCCTGCAATTGTACTTTTTCAATCAGAAGTGATTCTGTGTGCTGTTTGATTGCCTCTGGAATGGTTTCCGGGTCATGCTGTTTGATCTCTGCATGTTCTGGCAAATAGACGTTAACGGCTTGCAGGGCGAGTGTCAGATTAGCAAGTGCGACGAGTGGATCGGGAGGAGTGCAGAACCATCGGCAGGGGATATATTGCCGCGTACTATCCGGGAGGCTGTGATCGCCCGATCCAACTGGCGAATTAGTTCATCTGTCTCCGGGCCGAGGGCCATAAGGAATTTCCTGTTCAATCCATATTCCACTGGTAAGATAACATATTTCCTATTAATTTTGGTAAAATTAATAGGCGCTCAGGTGGCGCTAAGCCTCACGCCGCATAGGCGGCGACGCGCGGTCGCGCTTGTAAGCCATTCCTAATAATATGCAAAATTATTCGGAATGGCTATAACATAAACCCGCAAACAGGACGTCATCATGACCTTATATTCATTTCACCAGGAACAACCCCAGATCGATCCGACCGCTTTCATCGCACCTACCGCAGCCGTGATCGGACGTGTGACGGTGGGGTCGGGCAGCAGCATCTGGTATGGATGCACCGTGCGTGGTGATGTGGAGCAGATTACGATCGGTGCGCGTACCAATATTCAGGATGGCACGGTCGTGCATGTGACAGGCCCGGATATTCCGACACATATTGGGGATGAGGTGACGATTGGTCATAAAGCAATTATTCATGCCTGCACCTTGCAGGATCGCTCATTTGTCGGCATGGGGGCGATTGTAATGGACCGCGCGGTGGTTGAAACGGGGGCCATGGTCGGTGCCGGGGCGTTGGTGCCGATGGGTAAGATTGTGAAGAGCGGGGAGCTTTGGCTGGGCAGCCCGGCACGTTCGGCACGCGTACTCACGCCGGAAGAATCTGCCTGGATTGAGCAATCGGCGGCAATGTATACAACGCTCGGAGCGGAGCATCGCAGAGAACGACAAACCTGATGTCCTCCTCACTCCTCCGGTTAAGTCTATTGTTTATCCTGGTTCAGGCGATGGTTGTTGCCTGCGCTACGCAGCAAAAGCCACTTTCTATGCCTGATTATCCTGCTATTCCATTTGTTTATTATTTGCAGCATGCAGATTATGACGCGTTGAGTGCACTGGATGCGGCGATGCTCATTGTCGATCCACAATATAGCGGGTTGACGACAGAGCAGATCGTCAGCCTCAAGCAACAGGGAAAAACACTGATTGCCTATCTGAGTATCGGTGAAGCGGAAAGCTATCGCGACTATTGGCAACCGGATTGGCGGGTTGGCCATCCTGACTGGATATTGATGGAGAATCCGCGCTGGAATGAAAATTTTCGCGTCGATTACCGCCATCCGGACTGGCAGGCGATTGTCATCAGCCGTGTGCAAGAGATACAGGTTCTCGGCTATGACGGGCTGCTGTTAGATGTGGTGGAGGCATTTGAGACGTTGCGGGAAAAGCGAGAGGTGACGGCGTCAGAGGCGAAAAAAGCAATGGTGAACCTGGTGGCACAGCTACGTCAGACGATGGGGCCGGATGTTCAGTTGATTCCTAATGGCGGGGTGGAATTATTGCAATTTGCAGATTATCGTGCGGTGATTGATGGGCAGATGAAAGAAGATACATTTTTCAATGAAAAAGGCCCGATGAATGCGGAGTGGACACCTTATGACCTTGCCTATCTGGCACAGGCCAGCGCAGATGATATTTACATTCTGGCCGTCGACTATCCGGCGACGGGCGATGAGGGCGCGGCGCTCCAAGCATCGCGCGATGCCGGTTTTATCCCCTACATTGCCCCGCGCGATTTAGGTTCCGTTCCGGCAGCGAATCATACTTATTTCACCGCAACGCCCTTTGATTACACGGCATGGCCTCTAATGCGGAAGCGGTAATGTATCGTTGTTCTGCGATATCAGACGGCACGCTCGCCAACTTTGGCGGGTGCGCATTGTTCTAACACATAGGTGCCCGGGGCGTCGGCAAGGGCAGGATATTGTTTGCTGCCTGGCGTGCGGGCCGGCACTTTCTCGCCAGCAAAAGATTTGTGCCATGCGGTCCAGTCCGGCCACCAGGAGCCTTCATGTTCCGTTGCTGCCTTGAGCCAGTTTTTCGGGTTGACCGGTGGCTTGTCATTGGTCCAGTAGCTGTATTTATTCTTGGCTGGAGGATTAATAATACCTGCCACATGGCCGGATGCGGCCAGGACAAAATGCACCGGGCCGGAGAAGAGATGGGTGGCCTTATAGGTGCTTTCCCATGGTGCGATATGATCTTCACGCGTGGAAATCATATAGACGGGAGTTGTCACTTCCGTCAGGTCAATGGGTGTATCATCAATTCGCAGTGCGCCGGGGTGGGCCAACAGGTTTTTCTGATACATATTGCGCAGGTAAAAACTATGCATCCGTGCCGGCATACGTGTGACGTCTGAGTTCCAGTACAGCAGGTCGAAGGGAAAGGGATCCTTGCCCAGAAGATAATTATTGACGTAGAACGACCAGATCAGGTCGTTGGCACGCAGCATATTGAAGGTGGTGGCCAGTGATTGCCCTTCCAGATAGCCTTTTTCACTCATGCGACGTTCCATCAGATCCAGCTGGGCATCGTCAATGAATACTGATAACTCTCCCGCATCGGAGAAATCCGTCATGGTGGTAAATAATGTCGCGGAATTGATACGGCTATCGCCATGCTGTTTCATGTAGGACATGAGCATGGAGAGTAAGGTGCCGCCCAGACAGTAGCCAATAGCGGAAACCTCTTTAACGCCGGTAATCTCTTCAATCACATCCAGCGCCGCCAGTGGCCCTTCTTTCATATAGCTGGCAAAATCCTTGTCGCGATGGCGTTCATCCGGATTGACCCAGGAAATCATAAACACGGTATAGCCTTGATCCACCAGCCATTTGACGAAAGAATTTTCCGGGCGAAGATCAAAAATATAGTATTTGTTGATCCAGGCGGGAATACACAATAGCGGCGTCGCGTGTACTTTTTCCGTCGTCGGGCTGTATTGAATCAACTCCATCAACTCATTGCGATAGACAACCTTGCCCGGCGTTGCGGCGATATTCTGCCCGACCTTGAAGGCTTCCAGATCAGTCATGGCAATACGTCCGGATGCGACATCTTCGAGCATGTTTTCCATGCCGCGCACCAGATTTTCGCCGTGGGTTTCCAGCGTTTCGCGCAGTGCCTGTGGGTTGGTAAACAGATAATTGCTCGGTGAGAGAGCATCGATAAACTGGCGTGTATAAAAGCCGACCTTTTGTTTCACCTTCGGGTCCAGCCCTTCGACCTGCTCGACGGCATGCTGAATACGATGAGATGCTAACAGATAGAACTGCTTGATAAAATCGAAGACGGAATTGTCTTTCCACGCATCATCGCGAAAGCGGCGATCTTTGGGGTCGGGAGCGACAAACGGCTCCTGCTCTTCACCGGAGAGTCGCGCCATGGTGTGGTCAAGCAAATTCAGGTAGTCATGCCATAAATGGAGCTGAGTTTGCAGGATTTTTTGCGGGTCTGTCCACAGATGGGCAAAGAAGTGCATAAAGGCGGAGCCGATATGCAATTGATCTTCCAGCAGGCTGGTATGTTTCGCCGGGTCATTAGCCACCATATGTTGCATGATCGATTGGCAGTGGCGTGCTGCCATATTCATGTTTTGTGTAAAGATATTCAGATTATCCAGGGTTTTTTCCGGTGTGATTTCGTCCTCTGCCATAAGCGGTAGATTATCCTGTGTCACTGATGTTGCTTGTTGTGTGCGGGTATTCGGTTCGGATTTTGCGGTGCGAACAGTAGCTGTCATGATTGATCCTCTCAATATTGTCTCCGCTGCGTGTGTTCATGCGGATTAACGATGGTGCAGCCTTACATGTTTGACGGCGATATCTTCGCATTGTTAACCATGTGTTATTATTCTTGCGCTTACATCCTAAACGCGGCAGGATTGGGCTGAGAGCATAACGACAAGTGGCGTTATTTGCAAGCAGGACGGTGACGATGACGTCAGAGGAAGAACAGGCATGACCATGCGATTACGGTTAGGCGCAGCCATGACATTGCTTTGTACGCTCAGTGCGTGCGGCATGATCGTTTCGGAGCCGCCATCTTCCCTCGATGTACAGCATTCGCGTCGTATGCCAGCCATGAATCCGCATCCCGGCATGCCACCTCAGACGATGCAGGCTGCAAGCCCAATGGCGCCATCTCCTATCATGCCCCCCATGTCATCTGCCTCTTCCTCGTCATCCATGCCCATGCCTGCCCAGTCGCGCGCGATGGCCGGACAGATGAGGGGCCATTCTCCCTCTGCCCGCCTGACTGCTATTCCTGCGCCTGTTGCCGCGTCTTTTCCCGATGCAATGTCGCCACAAGAGTTCCCGCCCGGCACAGTAGGGGGGGCATCTGCGTCGCCGCGTCCTGCTGCTCCTACCTATGCACCTTCTTCGGCATCAATGCCAGTTGCCAGCATGCCGCCGATGCAAGCGCGCGCCAGCGGTCGGGTAGAGGATGCGCACTTACAGCAAGCGGAATTTCCAGATATTCCGCCGGACATTTCAACGATACGACCGCTGACGGATGCGCCTGCTGCGGTGAATCGTAGTGCTAGTGCTATCCCATCTACAGCACCGTCTACGCCGGTCTTCCTCAACAGATCTGCTCCCGCTCCGCTGCCATCATCACATGCACAGCCCGCCCATCACATGGCGCCGACCATGCCGGCGACGCCTTCTGCACAATTGCCCCGGACCCCACCCCAGCGCTCACGCGCTGCCCCCTGGCTGGATGGCCGGGTGCAACAGGCACCACCGGTGATGCCGAGTCAGCCAACTGAGGTGGCCCGAGAGCTTTCTCCCGTTGCATCAGCTGCGCCTGTGCCGCCATTACGCCGCGTTGTCTCCGCTTCATCGCCCTCCCCGGTGTCTTCTGCGCCCTCTGCATTGCCGCGTGCTGAATTACCTCCCGTTTCGTCGCAGGCAGCCCCTGTGACTGAAAAGACGAATTCCCGTTCCGGCTTAAGCGGTTTTTTTGATTTCAGAAAGGGCCCCCTTTTCGGCAATGACGAATTTCCGGCACTCTCGGCAACACCTGAAGCGCCACCGCCAATGACCGCAGATCAATATCAGCGCGAAGTCAGCGCAATGCAGCAATGGCAAGATCCGCGTTTTCGTCAACCGCCTCCCGGCAACTGGCAATTGCCGTCCTCTGCAACTTTCGCTGCCGCTCCACCTGCGCCAGCCCCACCGAAAACCCCTGCCCCATCGGTTCCGGCTTATGACGCGGCGGCTGCAGAGCCTCCGTTGCCCTATGCAGCCTCTAGCCCCTCAGTGTCCCCGCCGCAGGCAATGCCTGTTTATGAACCGTTTGATCCGTCACATGTGCCGGATGGTGGTGCCGTTCAATCGCTTGGGCAGGTGCGTGCACCAGCGTCACCCCCGGCCAATGCCATGCCTTATCAGCCGAGAGACACTGCGCTTGCGCCGGTACAGCCATTGCCGCCTGCGATAGAGACGGCGGCTCTTCCCTCCGTTGATGATGAACGCTCATGGGAGGGGGCTGCGGCACCAACCCCGCTCGATACGGTGATGGTGAATTCGGCCCCTTACCATGGTTATGATGGCGCAACGTCAGAGGTGGTGCCGCAGGATGTGTTGCACCGTCAGGCGGCGATGGATCGCCAGCGTGACCGTCTGCGCGTTCGCCGTGATAATGACGTATCGCGCGCCGAAGAAGGATATTTGCCTGAATCTCGTTATAATGCACGGCGTACGGCAGATCGCAGCTTGCGTTAACGCTTAAATTATGTGACCTTCGCATCCTGTGCTGCTGCATTGCAGCAGTCCCTTTCGTTTGTGTATGGTTTATGCGCTATGTCACTCTCAACCGATCAGTTTACGCGGTTGCGGCGATTACCGCCTTACGTTTTTGCAGAGGTGAACAGCCTCAAGCAAGCTGAACGCGCTGCCGGGCAGGATATTATCGATTTTGGCATGGGGAACCCGGATTTGCCGACGCCGGCGCCTATTGTCGAGAAATTGAGAGAGACGGCACTTGATCCCAAAACACATGGCTATTCCATGTCGCGCGGTATTCCAGGATTGCGCAAGGCCCAGGCAGGCTATTATGAGCGGCGTTTTGGGGTTGCGCTCGATCCCGAGCATGAGATCGTCGTCTCGCTGGGCTCAAAAGAGGGGTTGGCGAACTTATCACATGCCATTACCGAGCCCGGCGACACCATTGTCGTTGCTAATCCAAGCTATCCCATTCATTCTTACGGTTTTATTATTGCCGATGCGGCTGTGCGTTATATTCCCAAGCCGTCTGGCGGGTATGAACCGGATGAAGATTTTATCGCCTCATTCAAGCGCGCCTTGAAACATACCCAGTCGGCGCCGAAAGCCGTGATTCTGAATTATCCCAATAACCCGACGGCGGAAGTTGTGCCGCTGGCCTTTTTTGAAGAAATGGTGTCGATCTGTCAGCATTACGGCATTTATATCCTCTCGGACATTGCCTATGGTGAAGTGTATTTTGATGAGCCTCCGCCCTCTATTTTGCAAGTGAAGGGTGCCATGGAGATTGCGGTTGAATTCAGCTCGATGAGTAAGACGTATTCCATGGCAGGATGGCGTGTCGGCTTTGCGTGCGGCAATCGCACCCTGATTGCCGCTTTGGCAAGGATTAAATCCTATGTCGATTATGGAGCATTTACGCCGATTCAAGTGGCGGCGGCTTATGCGCTCAATGGCCCGCAGGATTGTGTTGATACGATGCGAGCCACCTATAAAGAGCGCCGCGATGTGTTGGTGCAAGGATTGCATGAAATAGGATGGCAGGTGCCAGTGCCTAAGGCCAGTATGTTTATCTGGGCGCCGATTCCTGAGCCTTACCGGGAAATGGGCTCTCTCGCATTTAGTAAAGAATTGTTGACACAGGCACAGGTCGCGGTATCTCCGGGTATAGGATTTGGTGAATATGGCGACGGCCATGTGCGGATTGCCATGGTTGAGAACACGCAACGTATTCGTCAGGCGCTGCGAAATCTACGGCGCTATTTTGGCGCAAATTTACAGCAACACGCTGTGTTAAAAGAGGAAAATAGGGCAGGGGCAGCATGACCGGAACGGCATTGCGAATTGGAATTATCGGGCTGGGTACCGTGGGCGCTTCTGTTGCGAGGTTGCTGTTGGAGGAGGCGTCATTGCTGTGTGCCCGGGCCGGACGACCTCTGGAGTTGGTGGCAGTGACGGCGCGTGATCAAGCAAAAGATCGTGGTGTTGATTTGTCGGGCGTTCGCTGGGAAGACGATTCACATGCATTGGCCACGGCAGACGATATTGATCTCGTGGTTGAATTGATTGGTGGCGAAGATGATCCGGCTAAAGCCTTGTGCGAGGCAGCGCTTGACAGTGGAAAACATGTGGTAACGGCCAATAAGGCGCTGATAGCCCATCATGGCGGAGCGCTCGCTGAACAGGCCGAAACGCAGGATGTCAGCCTTGGTTGTGAGGCGGCGGTCACCGCTGCCATTCCGGTGCTGAAATCGATTCGTGATGGGTTGGTGGCCAATCGCTTAAGCCGCATTGTGGGTATTATGAACGGTACCTGCAATTACATGCTGACCGAGATGGAGCAAACGGGTGAGCCATTCGATGTGATTTTGAAACGGGCGCAGGAACTCGGCTATGCCGAGGCTGATCCGAGTTTTGATGTGGATGGTATTGATACGGCGCATAAGCTGGCGATTCTCACCGCGCTTGCCTTTGGCGTCACGCCCGATTTGGGCAGTATGTATATTGAAGGTATTCGCCATATCACGCCGGATGATATTCACTATGCGCGCGAACTGGGCTACCGTATCAAGCTGCTTGGTATTGCCAAGCCGCAGCAGGATGGTGATGTGCTGCGTATCAGTCAACGTGTACACCCCTGCATGGTGCCGCTCGGACAGCCTTTAGCCAATGTAGCGGCGGAATATAACGCGGTGGAAGTAGAAGCATCCGCTGCCGGTAAATTGTTTTTTGAAGGGGCCGGAGCGGGAGGTGATGCGACGGCCTCCGCCGTTCTGGCCGACATTGTGGATTGTGCCCGTGGGGTGAAGCGTCCGGTATTCGGCGTAGCCGCGTCACAGCTGGCGGATGTGGTGTCATTACCTATTGATGATCATGAAGGGGAATGTTATCTTGGCCTGACGGTGATTGACAAACCCGGGGTGCTGGCCTCTATTGGGGCCATATTTGCCAGCCTGCATGTGTCGGTGAAATCCTGCATTCAGCATTTTAATGCGCCTGGTGAGCCGGTGCGTATTGCTGTGATTACCCATGCGGTACGTGAATCCAACATGCAGCAGGCATTGAAGCGCCTGAACGATCTTGATTTTGTGACTGAAGCCCCACGGATGATAAGGATAGAAACATTATGACCTCTGCCCAAGCCCCTATAAAGCATATTGATGATGCAGATGATGAAGCGCTGACGCTTGATCGAAACTTGGCACTTGAGACGGTGCGTGTGACAGAAGCGGCATCGCTTGCGGCATCGCGCTGGATGGGGCGCGGTGATGATAAAGCAGCAGATGCGGCAGCAGTGGCGGCAATGCGTCGAGCACTCAACACCTTGTCGATTGATGGCACGGTGGTGATTGGTGAAGGAGAGCGCGATAAAGCGCCAATGCTCTACATTGGAGAGAAAGTGGGCGGCGGTGGGCCGAAAGTAGATATCGCGCTCGACCCGTTGGAAGGGACGACTATTTGTGCCACAGGCGGGCAGAATGCACTTGCCGTAGTGGCCATTGCCGAAGAAGGCGGGTTTTTGCATGCGCCTGATGTCTATATGGATAAGATTGCCGTGGGCGGCGGATTGCCGGAAGGGGTGGTTGATCTGGATGCATCGCCCAAGGACAATCTGACGAATCTGGCCAAGGCCAAACAGTGCGATATAGGTGATCTGGTGGTGTGTATTCTTGAACGCACACGCCATGAGGAACTCATCGCTCACACGCGCGAAGCCGGGGCCCGGGTGATGCTGATCGGCGATGGAGATGTCGCTGGCATTATCGCCACGACGCGCCCTGAAGCCGGTGTGGATTTATATATGGGTATTGGCGGCGCGCCGGAAGGTGTATTGGCCGCGGCGGCACTGCGCTGCGTCGGAGGGCAGATGCAAGGGCGATTACTCTTTGATGATGATGAGCAGCGTCAGCGAGCCCAGCGCATGGGCGTGACTGATCCGGATAAAAAATACAGCATGATTGAACTTGCCTCTGGTGATGTGATGTTTGCCGCGACCGGGGTGACTGATGGCTCTATGCTGCAAGGGGTGCGGCGCTATTCAGGCGGTAGCAAAACGCATTCAATTGTCATGCGTTCTAAGACCGGAACGGTGCGCGAAATTATAGCGACGCACAATTTCGGCCGTAAGGATGACTGGACTTCAGCCTACGCCTAAGCTAAAAGATTGACGTAAATTAATATTTATCACGTCACTTTAAGAAGAATAACATGGCGTTTGATCATATTACCGAGGCGGATATTGCGTCGCGCCTTTCTGTCGCTCAGCTTATGGTGGATAAGTGGGGGCCTGATTTTTTGCGGCTGTTCGGCAACGATGCAGAGCCATCTGATATGACGGATGCGCGTGATGCCTGTGTACGTTCGTTTGCATGTTCTTTGGCGGCATATATTCCCCTCTTGCAAGAGCGTTATGCGGTCTATCGGCAGTTACCAGAATCGATGCAACTTAGTGATGAAAAGGTTGAGCGTCTGGCGTATGATGCAGCCTTTAGCGATATTGATAGACGCATTGGTGCGGTGAGTGTTGCTACGGTGCTGGCGGTGGAACCGTATTGTCAGGAGCCGGAGATGGCACTGAAAATGCTCAGTGAAATCATCAAGAAATCATTTATCCTGGCGGGATTTCCCGTACATGATCAAGTGCTGCGCCAGCAAGTTAAAGTCAAGCCGGAGGCGATGTACTGGCCGAAAGACGCTAGTGCAGACTGGAAGCTGGGACAGATTTATCGTCATCAAATGGCCATGGAGGTAGATGTGCTACTGCCAGCCAATAGTCAGCTTTCTGAACGACTCACGGCGGACCATGTGGTGGAGCTGGCACTGAAAAACACCCAGCTATTGATGGAGCATCAGCACTCGCACTAGGCTTAACAGGTACTAAATCCACATTTCCATCTGGCATCTAAAGCCATAGCATTTATGATATTGCCTATGGCCGATATTTCCCTGAATTCATCATCTGCATCGCTTGATATTTCTTCTTCGCTCTCTGGTCGCCGCTGGCGACTGCGCGAAGCAGATGAGCGTATGGCACAGGCTATCATGCAGCAACAATCCGTACCTTACCTGGCCGCCAGGCTTCTGGCAGCGCGCGGCGTAATGCCGGAGCAGGCCGAGCGGTTTTTGCTGCCCAGTCTGCGTGACTGGTTGCCTGATCCCTCAACCTTGAAAGATATGGACGCAGCAGCGGAGCGGGTAGCAGCGGCTGTGATGAGCGGTGAAACCATCGGCATTTTCGGCGACTATGACGTGGATGGCGCGACCTCTTCGGCATTGCTCGTGCGATTCTGTCGGGCATTGAATATGGGCTGCGAAGTGCATATTCCGGACCGGATGCGTGAAGGTTATGGCCCGAATACAGATGCGATGCTGGGTCTAAAGGCCAGAGGGTGCAGCGTGATCATCACCGTTGATTGTGGCACGGTGGCGTTTGAGCCGATCACTGCGGCGCATGAGGCTGGTGTGGATGTCATCGTGGTCGATCATCATATGGGGGCGCCGGAGTTGCCGAAGGCGTATGCGGTGGTTAATCCTAACCGGCTGGATGAGACGGACGTGGTGGATGGGCTGAGGTCTTTATGCGCGGCGGGTATGGTGTTTCTGCTACTGGTGGCGGTGATGCGCGAGCTGCGTCGCCATGGCTGGTTTGATAACCGGCCCGCGCCGGATTTGCTGCAATGGCTGGACTTGGTGGCATTGGGTACCGTGTGTGATGTGGTGTCACTGACCGGTCTTAACCGCGCTTTTGTGGCGCAGGGCCTCAAGGTGATGGCACGCCGTGGCAATAGTGGGTTGGCGGCATTGGCCGATGTTGCCGGCATCGAGGAAGCGCCGAGCGTGTACACGGCAGGCTTTGTGTTTGGGCCGCGCATCAATGCTGGTGGCCGTGTGGGTGAAGCGCCGCTGGGTATGCGTCTGCTATCGACGGATGATCCGCTGGAGGCGGCAGAGATCGCACGCCGCCTGAATCAGCACAATGCCGAGCGCCAGGCGATTGAAGCTGCCGTGCTGGATGAGGCCATGATGCAGGCCGAGGCGATGCAGGAGCTGCCATGTCTGATGGTGCAGGGCACAGGCTGGCATGAAGGGGTGATCGGCATTGTCGCCGGCCGACTTAAGGAGTGGTTTCACAAGCCGGTGGCGGTGGTGACGGTCAATAAACAGGGCGTCGCGAAAGCGTCTGCCCGATCGATTCCTGGGGTTGATATTGGCGCGGCTGTAGGTGCGGCGCGGGAGGCTGGATTGCTGCTGGCTGGCGGTGGCCATGCCATGGCGGCGGGATTCAGCGTGGCGGTGGAAGGCATCGACGCATTGCAGGCTTTTTTGAACGAGCGGTTGACGCAGGCCGTCGAGACACATGGCGGCGCGCCGGTCATCAAGCTCGATGGCATCGTCGCCCCGTCCGGCGTGACGGTCGAGCTGGTGGAGAAACTGGAGCAGGCCGGGCCCTATGGCATGGGGCATCCGGCTCCACGCATTGCCGTGCAGGGCTGCCGCATCATCCAGGCCGAGCCGGTGGGCAGCAATCATCTGCGTTTGCTGGTGACCGAGCAGGATGCAGGCGGCTATGCCGGGGCCAGTCGCCTCAAGGCCATGGCGTTTCGTAGTATGGATACCGAGTGGGGGCAGCGCTTGCAGAGCATGGTGGGGCAGAATGTGCATCTGGCCGGGCAGTTGAAAATCAATCGCTGGATGGGGCGTGCCTCCGCTGAAATGACGGTGGAAGATGCCGCCGCTGCCGATAGATAATGTGCGTGTCGCGTCAGTCGCCAGCCGAGGGTGCAAAATGGGCCGCCGCCCGGAAAAGACTTGATTTTCACCCGCCAGCGCGGTAATGACACTGACCCAATGCGCGTGGCCCCTTCGTCTAGTGGTTAGGACACCGCCCTTTCACGGCGGCAACACGAGTTCGAATCTCGTAGGGGTCACCAAAATCTTCCGCCAAGGAAGACCAAAGACAAGCAAAAAGTCTTTATTTTTTCAATAAGTCTGTGGCAAGTTAGTGTCCATGAGGTTACCAATTAATGCAACCTCACTTAAAAAAATATTGGTGTTTTTTGTTAGTGCATAGTCATTGTGAACAAATACCAACATGCCTATCGGCAAGTCAATAGTTATCAAATGCGTGACTGCAAGGTATAAACCTGAATTCTATCGAAATAAGTTCCTGAAAGATAAGGCTCTAGTGTTGCATATTACGGCTCGTGAGTAAATACTGGCGACCACAATATCGTTTCAACAAAAAGAATGCTGGCGATCGGAGTGTATGTAGTTAAACAAGAGGAATACGCATGAAAAGCTTTATGCCGGAATATCTTAACCAACTCCATATTACCCCGGAGATGGTGCTGCTAATTGGACAGATCCGCGAATATAAAGGTAAGCAGCAACTCTACGCTGAACGTAAGCCCGAGGTGCTGGAAAGCCTCCGGCAAATGGCCTTTATCGAAAGTGTGGAATCCTCCAATCGGCTGGAACGAATTGAAACTAGCCGTAAGGTGCTGAAGGCCTTGCTTGAGCATAAACAAAGTCCCGTCAAGCGACCACAAACGGAGCTAGCAGGCTACCGTGATGCATTGCAAACTATCCATAATTATTATTCAGATATGACGTTTAACGCCTCTCTTATCCGGCAACTCCACCGTGACATGTTGCAATATACGGCTACGCCTGGCGGTGAATATAAAAACAGCCCTAATGATATTGTAGAAAAAGACGATAAGGGAAATATCCTGCAGGTGCGTTTCCGCACTGTCGCACCGCATCTGACCCCACAGGCGATGGAAGACCTGAATCAAGGGTATCGTCACGCATTGCAGCAGCACGACCCCCTCATTCTTATCCCAAACTATGTGCATGACTTTTTATGTATCCACCCGTTTATGGATGGTAATGGCCGTATAGCTCGGCTCATTACTGTATTATTACTCTATAAAAACGGCTTTGATGTCGGGCGCTATATAAGTCTTGAAAAGCAAGTAGAGGACTCAAAAGAGAGCTATTATGAAAGTCTTGCTCTTTCCGATGCTGGGTGGGAAAGGGGTGAGCATAACCATACTCATTTCACCACTTACCTATTGGGCGTTATTCTTGCGGCTTATCGTCGTCTAGAAGCGGACATAGAAAATATCCAAACTGGCAAAGGCTACAAAACTAATTTGGTGAAAAAAGCTATTGCTTCATTACCGGAACATTTTTCTATCAGCGATATCGAAAATCACTGCCCTTCTGTTAGCCGGGATACAATACGAAATGTCTTGCAGAAATTAAGTTCTGAGGAGTTGATAGAAAGTGTTGGTAAAGGCCGCTCCGCCTACTGGAGAAAATTGGGGGAAGATTATCATTAATGGTGTATTTTGGGGGCTAAATTACCCCATTTGGTGGGGGTGCCTACACTGTATATCAGTCATTTATAAACATTGTCCACAATATGTGGTGTGTTAGAATAGGGGATAACTAGGGAATATGAAGCGCACTTAAATATTATCCGAACAACATTTGTCACGGCATGGCAAGTGGAGGCTATTTAGGGAATCTATTCAATCTAACTTTGAATTTTTAAACAATATAAATTGCCTAACTCAAATAGACATGCTCCCGTTAGATTTATATATCAAGGTCTACCGCTCACCACATTACGTCCCACAAAAGGTTTGGTAGACGCGTTCGCTGGGGTTGGGCGGCTGGGTGAAGGTGCTGTCGGCTGGGGTGTCGTCATAGGGCTGCGCCAGTGCCTCCAGCAATTGGTGGAGCGGTTCCAGGTTGCCCTCTTGCTCCGCAGCGGACAGGGCGGCCTCGACGCGGTGGTTGCGGGGGATGATGGCCGGGTTGTTGGCGCGCATCAGGCAGAAGGATGATTTCAGCGGTTTGCGCTGCCGCTGCAAACGCGCCTGCCAGCGCTGCCACCATTGGTCAAAGGCATCATCGGCATAGAGCGCCCCTTCCGGTCTGGTTTCGCTGATCAATGCGCGAAAACTGTTGGTGTAATCGGCGCTGTGCCGTTGCATCCAGCGCAGCAGGTCGGCAATCAGTTCGGCGTCGCCTTCTTCATCCTCAAACAGCCCCAGTTTTCGCTTCATCATGGCATGCCATGCCCGTTCAAAGGCCGGACGGAAGGCGGTAATCATCTCTTCGGCGAGGGAGGCCGCCTCCTCTATCTCCTCATGCAGCAAAGGCAGCAGGCTTTCGGCCAGGCGCGCCAGGTTCCATTGGGCAATCGGTGCCTGGTTGCCAAAGGCATAGCGTCCATGCCGGTCGATGGAACTGAAAACGGTGCCGGGATCGTAACTATCCATGAAGGCACACGGGCCATAGTCAATCGTCTCACCGGAGAGGGTCATATTGTCTGTGTTCATCACGCCATGAATGAACCCGACGCGCAGCCAGTCGACAATCAGGTCGATCTGGCGATCCATCACCGCTTGAATCAACGCCTGATAGGGCTGCTCGGCCTCGCTGGCTTCAGGATAGTGGCGGGCGATGGCATAATCGGCCAGTTGTTTCAGATGCGGGATGTTCTGCTGTGCTGCGGCATATTCAACCGTGCCGACACGCAGATGGCTGGCGGCCACGCGGGTGAGGATCGCGCCCGGCAATGGCGTGTCGCGATAGACAGGTTCGCCGGTGGTCACCACGGCCAGGCTGCGCGTGGTGGGAATGCCCAGCGCATGCATGGCCTCGCTGATGATATATTCCCGCAGCATCGGGCCCAACGCCGCGCGGCCATCACCACGTCGGCCAAACGGGGTTTTGCCGGAGCCTTTGAGTTGAATATCAACGCGGGTGCCATCCGGGGTGAGATGTTCCCCCAGCAAATGGGCGCGGCCATCGCCCAGAATGGTGAAATGACCATATTGATGCCCGGCATAGGCCTGGGCGAGCGGCTCTGCCCCCTCGGGCAAGAGGTTGCCGGCAAAGAGATGTGCCTGAGCCTCGGGCGACAGGCGGTCTATGCCAAGGCCCAACGCATTCGCAAGCGCGTGATTGACGATCACCACTTTCGGCCCGCTGACCGGCACCGGGGGCATGCGGACGAAAAACACCTCCGGCAGCGTGGCATAGCTATGATCCAATTGCCACCCGTCTGATGCTGATTCTAGGTCAGTGCGTTTAGGCGGGGATGATGTGGGCATGGGCGCGGTCATCCTTTCCGTGTCAGCGGCGCGAATCATCGGTGGCGATGGTCGCACGGGCCTCAACAAAGCGCTGCAGATCAACCCGGGCGATGCGGAATTCACGCTCCAGTTTTACGGCCCGTAATTCCTTCTTTTTAATCCAGCTACGCACGGTGGCATGGCTGACCTGAAGGAGTTCGGCCACATCGTGGATTGTCATAAAAGGTGCGCTCAGCATTGTTCATTCGTTGTTATTACTCGTTATTGCCGTTTGTTTATCGCTGTTTTTGTTTACTTACAATGGCGCTGTTTCTATGTTCGATCGCTGAATGTCGTGTGTGATGGCGCGGATCGAATGCAGGGGGAGTCATGCAACATTATCATCAATTGCTCTATATCAGCCATGGCACGGGCGATGAAACTACAGGACTGAAGCAGGCCCTGAGCCTGGCACGTAATAACAAAGCCCCGCTGCATGTGCTGGTGGTGTGCCCGGCTTTTCCTAAAGATTTTCCGGACTATCGTCAGAAATATGAGGCCTCTTTGCTGGAAGAAGCCGAGCAATCGATTGAGGTATCCAGGCGCGCTATAGACCTGAATGACGATGATGTGACAGTAACGCTGGAATTGGTGAGTGATACACGGCCTGTCCCCAGGATCATTCAGCATGTGATGGAGCATGGCATTGATCTTGTCATCAAGGAGGCCGAATCTCGTGATCAGCATGGTGGCTTTAAAGCCATGGATATGGATTTGCTGCGCAAATGCCCATGTGCGGTGTGGCTATGTCGGCCGATTGAGCAGTCGAGGGAGCATATTCAGGTGGCGGTTGCTATCGATCCTGAAGTCACAGAACCAGAAGGAGAAGCATTGTCCTTGCGCATGCTGGAATTGTCCCGATCACTGGCGGATCATTGCAGTGGTCAATTGCATGTTATTTCCTGCTGGGAGTATGAGTTTGAAGGCTATTTGCGCCATAATAAGTGGGTGACGCTGAGCGATGCTGACATTATTCAGGCAGTGAATCGCGCGCAGCAGGAGCATCGTGCCGGATTGAATCAGCTCATGGCGAAGGCCGGTATTACCGAAGCCTATCAGGTGCATCACATCAGGGGCGAGGCAGATGAAGCCATACCCGATACCATCCGAAATCTTGAGATTGACGTTCTGGTGATGGGCACCATGGCGAGGGCAGGTATACCGGGCCTGATTATTGGTAATACGGCAGAGAATATTATGCAGCAATTACCATGCTCATTATTGGCATTAAAGCCGCGCGGGTTCGTCTCGCCGGTAAAAATGGCCGGGTGAGCCGACGATCATATGTCTCAGTCGACCGACCGTATCGCATCACCTGTTCTCTGGCACCATTGTTCTGCTGAGGATGCGGTCGACCTGCTCAAAACTGCAGAGCATGGGCTTGCTCAAACGGAGGTGGAGGCACGATTAGCGGTGCACGGGTTCAATCGCCTGCCTGCCCCGCCGCGCCGCAGTGTCATTCTTCGATTCCTGCAGCATTTCCATCATGTGCTGATTTATGTGCTGTTGGGTGCAGCGGCAATGACCGCCCTGCTGGGTCATCTGATTGACAGCGCGGTTATTCTGGCGGTTGTCTGTGTCAATGCCATTATCGGGTTTATTCAGGAAGGCAAGGCGGAAAAGGCGATGGATGCCATTCGCCATATGCTGGCACCGCGGGCTAATGTGCTGCGCGATGGCCAGCGACAGAGCATTGAGGGTGAGCAACTGGTACCTGGCGATATTGTGTTGCTGGAGGCGGGTGATAAAGTGCCGGCTGATATGCGGTTGCTCACGGCGCATGGGCTTAAGATTCAAGAAGCGATCCTGACTGGAGAGTCGGTACCGACTGATAAAAAAACCGTGCCGGTTGCGGAGGATGCCGCACTTGGCGATCGTTCCTGTATGGCCTTTTCCGGAACGCTGGTGACCAGCGGTCAGGGTAAAGGGGTGGTGGTTGCCACAGCCGCAAAGACGGAAATTGGTCGTATCAGCGGGCTGTTATCAGATGTCGAGGTGCTCACCACGCCGCTGGTGGCGCAGATGAGTGTCTTTGCCAAGTGGCTGACCGGTTTCATTCTGTTGCTTTCCTGTGCCATACTGGCCTTTGGTTATCTTGTGCAGGAACATCCGTTCACCGAATTATTTATGGCGGTGGTTGGGTTGTCCGTCGCGGCGATTCCGGAAGGTCTGCCTGCGGTGCTGACGATTACGCTGGCGATTGGCGTGCAGGGGATGGCGCGGCGTCATGCGATTGTCCGGCGATTGCCTGCGATTGAAACATTGGGTTCGGTGTCGGTGATTTGTACGGATAAGACCGGGACATTAACACGTAATGAGATGATGGTTGCATCGGTATTGACACACCAGCACCTGTTCACACTCAACGGCACGGGATACGAGCCAAAGGGCTCATTGATGCTGGATGATGCCCATATTTCGCCTGCTGACCACGCCGTGCTGGACGCGTTGGGGCGTGCTTCTGCACTGTGTAACGATGCCAGCTTGCGTGAGCATGACGGGGCGTGGGGGGTGGAAGGCGACCCCATGGAGGGGGCTTTATTGGCATTTGCCGAGAAGATGGATGTGGATACATCCCGAACACAGCGCAACTGGGCGCGCACCGATGCGATTCCCTTCGATGCGAGCCACCGCTTTATGGCCACCCTCAACCATGACCATGATGGCCATGCATCTATTTACGTTAAAGGGGCGCCGGAACAGATACTGGCCATGTGTGCTTATCAATATGGCGAGAATGGAGCAGATGACCCCATAGATACAGCCTATTGGCAGCGACAGGCTGAAGCCATTGCCGCACTTGGTCAGCGCGTGCTGGCGATTGCCGTCAGACCGGTTTCTGCTGAGCATACGGTGCTGGAACATGCCGATGTTACGGGTACGCTCACCTTGCTGGGGATGGTTGGTATGATGGACCCGCCGCGCGCGGAAGCCATTGCTGCTGTGGCCGAGTGTCATCATGCCGGTATTCGCGTGAAGATGATTACCGGTGATCATGCCAAGACGGCGGCTGCAATAGGAGAGCAGGTAGGCTTGCAGGCCGTGAACCGCGTGTTGACCGGAAATGATCTGGACGCGATGGATGACGCCGCACTGCGACAGGCCGTCACGGAGTGCGACATTTTTGCCCGCACCAGCCCGGAGCATAAGCTGCGACTGGTCATGGCCTTACAATCTCATGGCATGACGGTGGCCATGACCGGCGATGGTGTGAATGATGCACCGGCCCTTAAACGCGCCGATGCGGGCATTGCCATGGGTAAGGGCGGCTCCGAAGCGGCGAAGGAAGCTGCAGAACTTGTTCTGGCGGATGATAATTTTGCCTCGATTGCGGTGGCGGTGCGTGAAGGCCGTACCGTTTATGATAATTTCACCAAGGTGATTTCGTTTCTGCTGCCGGTCAATGGCGGCGAATCACTCAGCCTGATTATCGCCATTCTGCTGGGGCTGACCTTACCCATCACGCCCGTTCAAATTTTGTGGATCAATATGGTGAGTTCCGTGGCGCTGGCAATGGCACTGGCCTTTGAACCGGCTGAGGCGCAGGTGATGCAGCGTCCTCCCCGTCCTGTGAATGCGCCGATATTGTCGCGTTTTCTCATCTGGCGTGTTGCATTCGTCTCACTGCTGTTTTCTGTCGGTGTATTCGGCCAGTTTTTATTGGCGCAGGCTCAAGGCGCCGATCTTGAGACGGCACGAACCATGGCGGTGAATACGCTGGTGGTGATGGAAATTTTCTACCTATTCAGTGTCCGGTATGTCCATGGTACGTCCCTGACCCTAAAGGGAGTGCTTGGCACAAAGGCTGTGTTACTGGCAGTGGGTATTGTGACGGTATTGCAGTTTTTCTTTACCTATGCTCCCTTGATGCACCACTTTTTTGCCGCGCAGCCGCTCAGTGTTGAGCAGGGGTTGCAGGTTGTGGCGTTTGGGGTGGCTGTGTTGTTGCTGTTGGAGACGGAAAAACTGGTGGGTAAAAGGTGGCGAGGTGATGCATGACGGAACTCAATGACTTGATTCATGCATCACCTTTTTATGAATTGACGGCATTGATTGCGCTGGCGGCGGCAGTTGGGTGTATGGGGCTGGTGCTGCGCCAGCCGATGATTGTCAGTTTTATCGCCGTTGGTGTGCTGGCCGGGCCATCGGCGCTGGGTATTGTCCAATCGCACGAACATATCAAATTGCTCGCGGAACTGGGCATTGCCGTTCTGTTATTTCTGGTCGGGCTGAAGCTTGATTTGAAACTGATTCGCACGCTTGGGCCTGTGGCGCTGGCTACCGGGCTCGGGCAGGTGACATTCACCTCGGTGCTCGGCTTTCTGATTGGCCTGGGCCTGGGATTGGATACCGTCACCTCCCTCTACGTTGCGGTGGCGCTGACATTCTCCAGTACCATCATCATCGTCAAACTTTTGTCAGACAAGCGCGAAGTCGATTCCTTGCATGGGCGCATTGCGATCGGGTTTTTGATTGTTCAGGATTTAGTCGTTGTCCTGGCTATGATGGTACTATCCGCATTCGGCGTGGGGGCGCAAGATGGTTCAGACGGAACGGTGCTGACTCATATTGTGTCCGTATTGTTCTATGGCATGCTGATGCTGGGCTTTGTTCTGCTCTTTATCCGCTATCTGGCCACACCGCTGGTGAGCCGCATTGCACATTCTCAGGAACTCCTGGTTACCTTTGCGATTGCCTGGGCTGCCTTGCTGGCGGCGATTGGCAGCCAGCTTGGCTTTAGTAAAGAGTTAGGTGGTCTGCTCGCCGGTATTTCGCTGGCATCGACGCCGTTTCGTGAAGCCATTGTCGCCCGCCTGTCGTCATTGCGGGATTTCCTGCTGTTATTCTTTTTCATTGCACTCGGATCACAACTGGATCTGGGCTTGCTTGGCGCACAGATAGTGCCGGCGTTGATTTTCTCGATTTTCGTATTGATCGGTAATCCGGTGATTGTGATGGTTATTATGGGGCTGATGGGCTATCGCAAGCGCACCGGTTTTCTGGCCGGGCTTACGGTGGCGCAGATTAGTGAGTTTTCACTCATTTTTATGGCGATGGGGCTGACGCTTGGCCATGTGAATGCCGATTCGCTGGGGCTGGTGACATTGGTGGGGCTGATTACGATTTCGTTATCCGTCTATATGATTACCTACTCTCACAGCCTCTATGCCAGGTTGGAGTCTGTGCTGACGCTCTTCGAGAGACAACGGCCCTTTCGTGAAGAGAAGCTGGAGCAGCTGCATGTCGACCGCCAAGGGTACGATGTCATCTTATTTGGTCTGGGGCGCTATGGTAAAGCGATTGCACATTATCTCCGACAGGAGGGATTCAGCCTGTTGGCGGTTGATTTTAATCCCGATGAAGTCAAGCTCTGGCGTGACCAGGGCTACCCGGTGATTTATGGCGATGCGTGCGACCCTGCCTTTGTCGGCAGCCTGCCGCTGAAAGGGGTGTCGTGGGTGGTTTCTGCTATGCCGCAGCACGATATTGGCATCACTCATGAAGATCCGCGGTTGTCACTGATTGAGGGATTGAAGCAACAACAGTATCAGGGTGGCATTGCCG
The DNA here is from genome assembly GCA_964435165.1 of uncultured Rickettsiales bacterium. Taxonomy (GTDB): domain Bacteria; phylum Pseudomonadota; class Alphaproteobacteria; order Rickettsiales; family RI-342; genus CAYSXY01. Next base: position 221 of record CAYSXY010000031.1, on the reverse strand, counting down.
TCTCGACGCAGCATCTGCATGATCGTGATATTCTCAAAGAAAAAGGAGCAACATTGATTTTTCTGCCGTTCTATGATGCTGCGGAACGTGCCGTTGAGCGAATCATGGAAGAGAAGGAGCATCACCATGCATGATCAGAGCCCGGATAAAGAACCGCTGATTATTGTCTTACAGAAGGTGATTCACTGGGCCGTTCGCCTGATGGCCATTATGATGGTGTT
>CAYSXY010000030.1:0-23994 GCA_964435165.1 uncultured Rickettsiales bacterium | reverse complement strand
GCTTTAGTCTCATCTCGCCAACATAAATGTTTCAAACATCTATGCCAGCCCCTATAAATTTTCGGATACTCTCGGCGCGTCACCGGATACGACTTCGCTGCCCACTGCATCATCCGCCCATGCATAAACCACGAAATAACAAACCATAATGCCGCAGCCGCAAACGCCAGCAGACCATATTGCTCCAGCCCACTCCAGCCTGCCATTGCTGCTCTTTGCCACTGACCTGCCTCACTTGCCGGTAAGCTTGTATAGGTCAACCCCGCAAAAAACGCCCATAACATAATGAGAAGCAACAAGGGAAAGCCCATCAGTAATATAGCGGACTTCACATGATTGTTCCAAATATGTGTCTGCAGCCCTACGGCAGAAACAGCCATATCCGAACCTACTTAATCAAACGTCACATTCGGCGCTTCACTCACCACTGCGCGCTCCGTATCCGGCATGTCGAAGAACTCTTCTTCCATAAACCCGAAACTACCAGCAATCAACACCGCCGGAAATTGCTGAATCGCCGTATTATATTCACTCGTTGCATTATTAAAAAACCGGCGCGCCGCTGCTATTTTATTTTCAATGTCTGATAGCTCCTGCTGCAACTGCTGAAAATTCTGATTCGCCTTCAAATCCGGATAATTCTCAGCCACCGCCATCAGATTCATCATCGCCGCCCCCAGCAACCCTTCTGCTTGCGCTTGTTCAGCGGGTCCGCCGCCACCTGCCATCGCCTTCGAACGCGCTTCAGTCACCTGCTCAAGCAATTCTTTTTCATGCGTCGCATAGCCTTTTACCGTATTGACGAGATTCGGCACCAGATCGTAGCGTTGCCGTAATTGCACATCAATGTCAGAAAATGCATTCTCTCGCTTTTGCCGCAGCGCCACCAACCGGTTGTAAATAACGACCAGCAACAGCGCAATCGCCGCCACCACACCCAATGCAATCCACATCACCAGTCCTCCCATGCATATTACTCCTTCGATCATATCACTATAAAAACAAAAAGCGAATGATCGTCATATTTATTGAATTATAGTCGATTCGTTAGATTTTCAGACATAATGGAATCGACTAGCAAGCGCGGGCCAACATCCACACAGTGGTATGCTGGCATGACATACTTAGTTCCTGCAACCCACTAAGTGCTTGCAGGGTGCGCCGCGCCCTAGGCCGCTCAAGTAGCGAAGCGATAGCGCAAAGATAAAATGCGCGTAAGGCTTAGCGCCGTTTGAGCGTCAGTGAGTTTCTGAAAAGAAATTCACTGAATATATTTTATATCACATTTGATACAAATTTTAACGAATTAACACTTTTGCAACCTTCAATCGTTAATATGAGTATCAGAGCCAATAGAAAGGTAAAAGGCGAATGCTCGCAACCAAAGCAGGCACAGAGACGAAAGAACGGGACAAACGCCCGGTGAACCTGGTGGATAACCACATCCGCATCGGTCACATTACCGCCTTTCGCATTTATAATATCAGCTGCTTTGGTGTGCAGGATTTTGACGCACTGAAAGCGTTGGCTCTCAAAGTACAAACAGTGAACGAATATTACGACCCAGCCGCCGCAAATGATTTGATTGTACTGGTAGAAGATGGGCAATCCCCAAGCTTTATTGATAGAGTGCCGGACGAAACACTCGGCCATTTAACGCCAGAAGACGTTGCGCTCATGGATGAAGTGAAATGCGGCGCTTATGTGGAAGGCGAAAATGAAAACGGCCAGCCTTACTTTGTCTATCTACATATGCGACTGGATTTGATGGAAAGCTTCCTCCAATCGCAAGGCAAAGATTTGGTTGATTTACATGATTATTTTGTCCACCCGGTCGCGCACGGCCCGGGTGAACCTGATGAAACCGTCAAAGCCGATATGGCGAAGCAATGTTTTATCCAGGGAGCATTTCAGATTTTCGGCTTTAGAAAGCCGCTCGTGCAATGGTGATAACAAGAAAAGCCCGATAAGGAGCCATAATGTTAGACGAACAGGCATTTCTAGAACAGTTTACGGACCAGAACATGGGAGCCATTATGGACGCGCATGAGCAGATAAACGAATTAGCACGCCAGGGCAAAACACCCGACGAAATGCTGGCCGATCTCAGCAGCCAATTTGGCATTAGCAAGGGATCTGTGCTACAATAAGGAAAAAGTTAACGATCACCCATTAAGAAAGATAAAGAAAAAATTGGGATAGTGAAATGACAAATCCAGCCATCATTGCCGCAATAAATGCACAAGACATCAACGCAATCGTCGCGAGGGATAAAGCGGTTGATACGCTCTCAGCTATCGGCCAGAATGGCCCGAAATTTGCGGTAGACGGCGCAGATAACGGCATCACCACATCCGCCAACACTACCGGATTTCAACTACCAGAAGACCCTCTGGGCACAAGTAAATAACCCACCAACTTCGCTACTCATTCACCCAACCGCATAGAATAGAGCGGTGTTATAATAATTCACTCCACTCACCTCCACCCTTCCCAAAACCAAGCAAAAGCCTTAAATTCACTCATTACCATCCCGGAATGCATGCACTCCGCTCACTGTCATTCCGTAAACCGAGTCAGTAGGCGAGGTTATACGGAATCCACTCCTCACCACGACAAATCCCATCAGTAGCTGGGGCAGCAGGCCCAGCGTGCCCCAAACCCCACCCCATCACCTTGAGCAAAAAATCCGCCAGATACACGGCTGACATTCCCAGCACCACCTCTCGTCATCCTGAATACATTCAAGCCGCCCGACACCCCCCTCCTGTCATCCCGGAATGCGAGCAAGCAGGCGAGCATATCCGGGATCCATATATCACCACGACGGGCCACGTCAGTAGCTGGGACAGCAGGCCCAGCGTGCCACAAGCCCTCCTTGAGCAATAGCCACATCCACACAGCCTAACGGTATATGTCTGGGGTTCTAACGAACCTCAGACATTCACCTACACATCCGCATACTGCCTCACCTCGGCTTCCCCTCCCGGATGCGTCACCGCACCATTGCAGGCTGGCCCAACGATCTGCGCATATTTCCACAACACTCCGGACTGAAAATCCGTCTCTTTCGGCTGCCATTTGGCGCGCCGTGCTTCCAGTTCTTCTGCGCTCAACTCCACATCCAGCATACCTTTTTTGGCATCAATCACGATAATATCACCATCTTCCAGCAGGCCAATCGGCCCACCGACGGCCGCCTCCGGCCCCACATGACCAATACATAAGCCCCGAGTCGCACCGGAGAAACGCCCATCGGTAATCAGCGCGACCTTGTCACCCCGCCCCTGACCATAAATCGCCGCCGTGGTCGCCAGCATCTCGCGCATGCCCGGCCCACCCCTCGGCCCTTCATTGCGAATCACCAGCACATCACCATCCTTGTAATCCCCTTTATCCACCGCCTTAAACGCATCTTCTTCGCATTCAAACACCCGGGCCGGGCCACGATGCTCCAGCTTTTTCAGTCCCGCAATTTTCAAAATCGCCCCTTCCGGTGCCAATGACCCTTTAAGCGATGTCACCCCACCATCTTCGCTCAGCGGCTTACTCAATGGCCGAATCACCTCTTGATTCGGGTTAAACGTAATCTCGCGTAGATTCTGCGCCATGGTCTTGCCGGTTACGGTCAGGCATTCGCCATGAATGTAGCCACCTTCCAGCATAATTTTCAGCAGCGCCTGCACGCCACCGGCTTCATACATATCTTTGGCCACAAACCGTCCGCCCGGCTTCAAATCAGCCAAATACGGCACACGTCTAAACACCTCGGCCACATCTTCCAACGTGAAGGAAATGCCCGCCTCATGGGCAATGGCAGGCAAATGCAACGCCGCATTGGTCGAGCCCCCGGTGGCAGAGACCACCGCCGCTGCATTCTCCAAGGATTTACGCGTCACCACATCGCGCGGTCGGATTTTTTCCTTCAGCAGATGCATCACCTGCAAGCCGGAATCATACGCATAGGCATCACGGCTTTCATACGGCGCAGGTGCTCCGGCCGAGTTCGGCAACGCCAATCCCATCGCTTCCGACGCGCACGCCATGGTGTTGGCCGTATATTGCCCGCCGCACGAGCCCGCTGATGGGCACGCCACCTGCTCCAGCTCTTTCAGTTCTGCCGCATCCATATTCTTCGCCGCATGTTGCCCCACCGCCTCAAACACATCCTGCACCGTCACATCCTTACCTTTGTGACATCCAGGCAAAATCGACCCGCCATACACAAACACCGACGGCACATTGAGCCGCACCATCGCCATCATCAATCCCGGCAGCGACTTATCACAGCCGGCAAAACCCACCAGCGCATCATAACAATGGCCGCGCATGGTCAACTCAATCGAATCAGCAATCACATCGCGCGAGACCAGCGACGATTTCATGCCCTCATGCCCCATGGCGATACCGTCCGTCACGGTGATCGTGCAGAATTCACGAGGCGTTCCGCCTGCTGCCGCGACACCTTTGCTGGCCACTTCTGCCTGCCGCTTAAGCGCAATATTACACGGGGCCGCCTCATTCCATGCACTCACCACACCAATCAGCGGCTGATGCACCTGCTCTTCCGTCAGCCCCATTGCATAAAGATAAGAGCGATGCGGCGCCCGCTCCGGCCCTTCCGTCACATGACGACTAGGAAGCACAGATTTTCCGTATTTTTTCTCAATCATGATCGCACTGATTCCTCAGAGTAAAATAAAGGCATATATTCCTACATCTGCCATCCGTATATTGCAACGCACTCTGCAGCCATCAAAAATCACCGAGGCATATGTATAATATTACCCTGCAGACATCCAGGCACCTTTGATTAAACAGTAAGATGTGATAAATTGTCTATATAAGCGCACCTTAACAATAAACAAAAAAACATCTTAATGCAGCACGCCCACCCCATTACCATTCTGGATTTTGATGAAACGATCGCAACGAAATCAGCCAAAGAACTCGCTGAAGCACTACTGACCAAAACCTCAGCGTACATAAACAACCAACACGCTAACCCTATAGAAATGGCTTATGCTAGCGTGACTGAAGATAGCACCTTACAACAGCAATATGCGCTATTAGCACGAGCGATCGGCCAAAATCCGGCCTACATCGCATCTCACACCCACGCAATGAATAGCCAGTCTGGAGCATTTTCTCCTATTCAATTAGTGGGCCCCGCTATGCTGGTCGATGACTTTGACAGCATGTGGATATTACGCACAGCAGATCCCAACATACGCATAACACCAGCGCTAACCAGCAAGTATGAACCATCACAGATACAGGAAGGATTTGTTAGCTACAAAACTGGCGAAGGAAACAACATTCGAATGAATTACACAGGCCTGCCTATGCCCATATGGCAATGGTCACAGCAGACACAACAAACTGATATACTGGAATATCTCTCTGAAATCATCTACTGGCAACATCACGACAATCTCTGGCATGATATGGTCAATGGCGGCGGCATGTCAGGCATGCGAGATATCGCTAAGTTAGCCAACCAACAGCACGGTGAAAGCCTCATAGACGCCGTATTTTATCCACCATCTTACGGCTTTGGCACCGAAGATGACATGCTCTATTTAGCACCGGAAATAATAGACATCAGTAGTTATGAGTTTTTTGGCATGGCACTGAATGATCAGGTGATGAGGCTCTATCTGGCGCAACATCCAGAGCTGATAACGCACATGGCCGACCGCACTCGCGCATTCTTACACACCATACAAGACGCACCAGAAGAGGTAAAAGACACAGCGGTGGCGCAGGCCGTACGTTTTTTCAGTCGCATACCCAGCCTGTTTTTGCAGCCGGACATCCAGCAGCAATTTTTCGCTGAGCCATTCCAAAGCGCCGCCTTATCAGCGATCAACACATCCATGGCCGGAAAGTCATTGCTGGCCATCAGTGGGGTAGAGTGTGAAGCACAGTTTGAGCCAATTTCACTCAGCGCGAGTGGTATCACAGCATTGAGTGACGTAAAGCTAAGCGACGACACACCACCACGATTGAAAATGTGGGATAATAAGCAGGGCATTGGCGACTATACACCATCAGGCATAGGCATCACCAAAACACCGAAAACACCCTACACCTACATACCCACACAGCCCGACCCGTTGGGAGGTATGTCTACATTCGATGTTTTCGGCATCATGCTTAGAATTAAAGACTTAGACAGAGCCGCAAAGCAGCAAACGACAGATGCCGAAACAGCATCACAACCTCAGTCAACGCCAGACCAAATCGTTAGCAGCACAGCAACCGAAACAACGACCCCACGCTCCAAATATTGCTAATTTTTATTAACCAATATATAGTCCGCCACAAATGTATGGTGTGAATTTCAGAATAAGATGAACCACACCAATGGCAGGTAGTTAATATTCACCTGTTGAATACATTGGATCTATTGGTGCGAAGTGGAAAGGAAAACCCATGTCACCTGGATCAATCGTGCTCACCGTTATGTTGTTTCTAACCCTAGGGGTACTCATTGTCGCCCTCGGTAGATTCCTCTGGTTAACCACAATGATACCAGCGGAACAACATAGTGAAGAGCACAGAACTTTAGTGGATGCATGGGCCATCGTGGCCTATATTAGTCTGATAGCTATCGTGGTGATTGCTGTCATCGGCATACCCACGTTGAACCATTTCGGGCTATAATCCACATCATCAGGAGCCGCCTCATCACGGCCCCTGATCTTATATCCCTTCACTCTCACGCAAAAATAAAATCACTGACAGCAAGCTCAGTCGTATTATCGACCAAAAACTCACCCTCTGTCAGTTCTATTTCCAGCTTGCCACCTTTTTTAGAGACCAGATCATCATCTTTATTAATCAAACCGTTATTATCGCTATCAATCATCACCTCAGTATAACCAAGCAAGGACACATCAATCAGATCACCTTCCTCAAAATCACGAATGCGATCCTGACCGAAATTCTTGCCGTCAAAGACAAATATATCCATGCCATCGCCGCCAAACAGTGAATCTTTACCTGCGCCACCATTGAGTGTGTCATTGCCACTTCCGCCGTCTAATGTGTCTCTTCCGGTACCGCCCGCAAGCATATCGTCACCCTCATCACCAAACAGCTTATCGCGGCCACTTCCACCATTGAGTACATCATGATCGAACCCGCCACGAAGCTCATCCTTGCCGGACTCACCTAGCAAAGTGTCATTACCCATATTACCTATCAGCGTGTCATTACCACTCCCGCCATTGAGCACATCATCGTAGCTTCCCTCAACCGTTTCAATCACATTGAAAGTCAGAAAGACATATTCATCATTGTATTCTTCTTCGTATTCTTCCTGATACTCTTCTTCGCCATCGCCTACCAACAGATCATTTCCAGAACCGCCAATCAGCGTATCATTCCCTGCACCACCCTGCAGATAATCATCATTCGCCCGGCCATCGATTACATCATCGTCAAATCCGCCCACCAACTCATCATCACGGCTTGTTCCATTAAGCAGTGCCATGCTCATTCTCCATTTTCTATCATTATCATAAAATCTGCAGAACGCAGATATGAGGTCATATGATGAACAAATCACCAATAGTCATTGTTCTGGCACTAGGGATCAAAAAAGTAAAGATATTTACTCAAGCACGATCTAATGGTCGTTGAACATCAGCAAAAATCATCTCAACACTAACAGGCGGCAGATGGTGACAACACAATCTACGGCATTTGGTTCATATACGGATCTTGATTAATTTCGCGCATCATACGCTCATAGGTCGCATCATCCATAGGCTGCGCTGCCATTGTATTGCTTTGCACCGGTTGACGTGGAGATGCAGGCGACACCGTGCCTGGCTCCACGGCCCAGCCTCCTCGCTCGTCCGGCCATGCTTGCATAGGTGGTGGCGCCATACCTCCCGCCGATGGTTGCCTGACCCCTGTGGTAGCTTGAGGGACTGCTTGAGGAGATGAGGCTTGCCATCCACCCATTAGCTGAGGAGACTGCCCAGACGGAGTAACAGGCTGACCATTATAGACACGAGGAGCGCCTTGCTGGCCCATACCTTGTGGTGGAGGTGCATTGAATGCCGCACCTCCCATCGGCCCTCCAACGGCGTTTGGTGAAGGTACCAGAGGCTGAGGCGGTGGAGCCATATTATTGCCCCCATTCCATACTGGTGGCTGCGCCGTAGGACGGGTCCCTAGCTCCATCCCGGGGTCACCTAATGGTTCAGGCTGCCATTGTTGGTTCGCACCCGCCATTGAAGGCATGGCCATTGCTCCAGGTGGCATTCCTCCCATCGCTTGTTGTCCACCCATCGGCGCAGGCGGCAGAGGGGCAGTATGCACAGGCGCAAGTGGCGCCACCACACCACCATTGGGCAACACTCGCTGCTGATGGATATTATCCGGCAAATCATGACGCACAGGGGTCGAGCCACTAAACTGCGAGAGCATCGCCGGTGTCATCCCTGCATTATCCTGCACTGTCTCAAGGCCACCACCTTCTTTAAGCATCGCCATCTGCTGTTGTTTACCAAAATAGGCAGCATAATGCATGGGTGTACGCTCCATCATATCCTGCGCATCAGGCATAGCATTGTATAGCAATAACAGACGGATAATTGCTGCACTATCTTTTGCAGCAGCCACATGCAATGCGCTTTGACCATTATCCAGCTGCAAATCCGGATCAGCCCCACCGCGCAATAGCTGATGTACCGCATCGACATGCTCTTCATTAATCGCATGCATCAGCGGTGTACGACCATCAAGATCACGTAAATCAGGGTTCGCCCGCCGAGCCAGCAACAGGCGGATAATATCGGCTCGCCCGCTAAAGGCCGCAATATGTAACGGCGAATAGCCATTATTATTCACCGCATCCAGCCGCGCACCGCGCGCCGTTAACAGCTCAATCACCGGATAATGTCCCATCCGCACGGCATAAATTAACGCAGTATCCCCCTGTCGATTCCGGCCCTCAATATCCACTGGGCGATTAATCAATGCACGTATCGCATTTAAATCAGACCGATGAATCGCCGCAAACAGCAATTCAACATATTCATCATAATGCCATGCTCGAGGCAAATGCCTGTTCTGCTTGCTGTAACGTTTCTTGTAAATTTTTTCCGACAGCACACTGGTCTTTGTTGATGGAGGCACTGGCTTAAAGCGCTGGGCTTTAGGTGCTGCCGACTTCTCTTCTTTTGCCTGCGACGCCGCTTGTGCATTTTGTGGTGTAGCTGCCGAAAGCGTTGGACTCGGCGCGGCTGGAGCAGCCCCTGGCATTGGCGGCAGTGGAGGTGCCCCCTCATTCGCCACTGGGGGCATCGGCGGCGGAGGTGGTGCCGGTCGCGGTGCTTCTTCCTGACTTCGGGAAGCCGTTGAAGGCGACGCAGCGTCACCTGCATCAATGTCTTCTAAGCCAAGTGTACGATCCATCTCCTCTTCCGTGATGATGTTGTCTGGATCAGGCAGCACCAACTCCGGCATGTCATCAGCACTGAACGCATCGGTCGGTGGTATACTTTCCATATCAACAGGTAGGGGGCGATCACCCTCTGCCGGAACTGTCGGAGCACCCGATCGATCAACAATAGCATCCAACGCTTCATCCGGCGGCACATCGTCATTAAATAACGCTTCAATATCATCATCCTGCGGGCTTGTCAGCGGCTCTAATGGCGGCAATGCATCACTGTCACTTGCTCCGGGCATGGGCAAGTCAGGTAATGCCGGCAAGTCATCATTAGCACCAGATGCAGGCAATGTTGGTAAAGGCGGCAAATCATCCTGTGCATTCGCAGGAATCGCAATACTCATGGCCAGCCAGCAACAGGCAAGGCTCAAGCTGCCACGCAGGCCCCATTGCATCATTGACGGAACAAGTGCTGTTGTACAGTCATAGGATAAACGTCGTATGTATGTGAACATCAATAAGTCAACTTTCCAGCCTGTTGCCTTTTGACGCTAATGAAAAAACGTTAAATGGCAGTAAATTATTGGAAAAGACGATGATTACCACAAATATTTTCCAGATGTCTCTTCACCATAATAAACAATAGCACCATCTACCAGATCAGCCGCTGCAGGGCCTGAAGTCATCCGGATCACTGGCCCATACGCTCAACCAAACGACGAATCTCATCCTGGACTATGCGCTCTACAGTCGTCGGCAAATGCTCATCCAGCCACTGTTTAATCAATGGCTTCATCGCCTCAACCATTAAATCTTCCACCGTTGTTCCCTGCCGTGTCGGCAAATCACCCGATATAGGGTCCGGCGCAGATCCTTTTGCAGCAAATAGCTGCTTCATTGCTTCTGTTGCCGCACTTGCCGTAGCATCCGACAATAAAGTCTCTTCGTCTAAATCCAAATCAACATCACTGCCGGTCTCTGCTAAATGCTTTTCTAAATCCAGATAATCAGATTCTGTCGACACATCGGGGGTAATATCAACATCAGCGTGATAATTCTCAGTCGGCATAATGTCTTCCGCCGCATCTTCCATCACCACTTCTATGTTTCCCGCCTCATCATCGGCGATCTCCTCATCCACCATCTCCACTTCAGTGGGCACATCAATGATGACATCATCCTCCGCACTATCCTCAGCCATCTCGATGACATCATCCACACCATCATCATCTTCTAGCTCTGGAAGAACCACGTCTTCAACGTCAGTTATCATCTCATCATCTGCTGATTCACCCAACTCAGAAGCAGCATCGGCATCTTCCGCCGACACTTCCGGTTCATCTGCCACCGCTACTTCTGGCTCTGGTTCAGCCACTTCTTCTGAAGCTTCACTATCCAGCGCATTCTCAGTAGGCATGCTCGCCATTAAATCATCAACTGAGTCGTCGTTATTATTATCTGCCGAATCATCCGCCTCTTCGATCTCACTCGGCTCATTTTCTAAATCCTGAGCCAACGCATCAATTTCGTCGAGCAGTTCACCACCCTCATCCTTCAGACTTACAACTTTACCATCATCTGTCAGCATATCAGTGAGCTCCAGCACATCATCATCGTCCGCCATACCATCTGATTCATCTGCCACTACGGCCTCGGACACCGCATCATCAGGCGTCTCATTCAAATCCAATGCCTCTAGATCGGCATCGGCCGAAGGAGCCGGCTCTTCCTGGGCGACTGGCTCGGCTGCCTCCTCAGGCTTAGGTGCGACAGCCTCTTGCGGCTCAAACACATCCTCCGCCTCGCGCTTCTCTTCGCTCACTGATTCTTCAGGTTCGTCAGATTGAGTATTTTGTTCGCCGTCTTCATCTTCAGCAATGATGCGTTTGATCGACTGCAAGATTTCTTCCATTGTCGGATCTTGTTCGACATTCGTCTCAGTCATAATTCCAGCATCCTCTGTCCCCCCGCCGACAACAGCGCATCACTCTGCCTTCATCATGTAGCTGCAAGCAGCTAACAGATACTTAAGTTAAGTGTTTTCACCATAGCAAAAATAGCCACCAATCACAATCTTTCGTTCCTTAACGTCGCTACCACCCCAATATCTGGTATTTCACGTCTTTATAATATTCTGTAGGATCATGCAGATCGACAGGCAACTTCAATGATTCTGCCGTAAACAACCCAAGCAGATTAGCCAGATTAAACAGTGCGACCGCCTCATTGCGCTCGGCCACCACCAAATCAACTCGCGCTTCGAAAAATTCCTGCTCTGCATCCAACACATCCAGCGTCGTGCGAGCACCGAATAAATGCTCCTGCTCCACTCCTTCAAGTGCCGTTTCCGCAGCAACAATCGCTTCCCGACTAGCCTGAATCACCGCCTGCGCCGTAATCAAATCTTCCCACGCGCTCAACACCGCTTCCCGCACACGGTCATGTGTTGCAATCGACTGCTCTTTACTCTGCTCAAATTGTCGGGCCGCCTGTCGTGCCGCAGAATACTGCGCCCCCCCCTGATAGAGCGGAACAGTCACATTCACCGTCAATGAGTTGTTATCTAACTGTTGCGAGCCAAATTGCGGCGCACCCAATACGCGCGACATACGGCCCACCAAATTCACTGTCGGCAACAAGCCGCCTTTTTGCTGCAACACACTATATTCCGCCTGCTCTGCCTGATACTGCGTTCGACGAAAGGTAGGGTTACGCTCAACGGCCATCTCCAATGCCTTGGCAACACTCTCAGGCAACGTGATGTCCAACTCCGACAGCGCCATCTCATCCGGCACGTCCATTTTTGTCACACGCTCAAAGGTTGCAATGGCACCAACCAGCCCCCCTTCTGCCTGCACCCGGTCAGATGTCGCGCGGGCAAAGCGTGCTTCCGCCTGCGACACATCCGTACGCGTCACCTCACCCACATCAAAACGATCCCGCGTCGCTTTCAAATGTTCATCCAGCACTGATTCGTTTTTAGTGGTCAACTCAACCAGTTCACGCGCGCGAATCACGTCCACATAGGCCACCGCCGCATCCAGCAACACATCCTGCTCGGATGCCATAAGCACGGCACGCTGTGCGTCAATCGCCGCCCGCGCCGCTTTTGTGCTCGCCCAGGTCTGCCCCCCGCGAAACAATGGCTGCGTCACCTGCAATGAGCGCGACTCTGTCTTGTCATATTCAGGATCCTGATTGCCAAATTGCACTTCCTGACGCCCACGCTCATAATTGGCCACAACCGTCGGCCGCCAACCGGAGTTGGCCTGCGCCATATTCTCATCAACAGCTTTAAGCTCCGCTCGCGCGGCCTCCAGCGCTGGATTATGCGTGTAAGTGTGTGCCAATACATCTTCCAGGGCCATCGCCCATCCCTGTCCGGGCACAATAGCAGCAACGGTTGCGACCATTGCCGCACGCCACACGCTCATCCTCAACGCATATTTATCCACCCAACGCATATGCTCTCCCCTACGCTTTTAGCACTAAAATGTAAATTCTGGCGCAGATGTAAATCCCGGCAATGGACAGGCCGCCGCATCAAAATGATCTCGACTGGTCACCACCCCGCCACGCTTCACTCCCAGAGCAATACGCCCAACCGGCACCGGCCCTTCAACCAGACGTATATAAACAACGCGGCCACCTTCTTTCAGTTGCCCCTGAAATACCTCAGGAATCTCCTTCACACCGCCATTGATGACAATCACATCATAAGGCGCCTGCGGGCTAAATCCATCAGCCAGCGGGCCAATCGACACGGACACATTACGAAACTTCAATGCATGCAACGTATTGTTGGCGCGGGCTGCCAGCAATTCCTCTTCTTCCACGCCATAGACCTGTCGGCAGAGTAGCGACAAAATAGCAGCCGAATATCCGGCACCGCACCCAACATCCAGCACCACATCATCAGGCCGCAATTCAGCCAATTGCAGCATTTGTGCAAACACACGCGGCTCTAATACATAGCGCGCATGCGAGAACGGTTCGGTAAAAAGCGGAATTGGCTCATCAGCATAAGCAACCGATTCAAAACCAGTCGGTACAAACTGTTCACGCGGCACTGTCTGCATTGCATTCACCACACGCCCGTCAATGACCTTATTTGTCAGAATCTGCTGCGAAATCATGTTCTCACGAGCAGCAATATAGTGGGACGCCTCACTGTGAGCTAACATAGCCTGCACAATCTCCCCAAAAATCTTTCACCAGATGCGATGCAACAACGCACCACAAAGGCGCATATCTACGTCACCAGCCCGCACGGCGCAAGCGCTAAAACCATCGATTCCAAGGAGAAATCGTTAACAAACCCTCCGCCGCTCATACCACAGCCGATTGCAATATTTTTCAGACATAAGCGAAAATCTGGCATTTGCAGCCATGTATCATAATTATCGCAATCGGCTATATACCCCCCTCCCGCCCGAGATAAAGAAGATTTACACTGAACCAAGGCAAATAACCAAAACGAATAGGAACAGCGTAATGAACGGCAATCGCAACCACAGCGAACTCGAAGCAACCATCGACCGCCTCATTCAGGATCGCTTAGCACTTTTTCAGGAAGAACTGACGGCATTGGAGGAACAAACCGTCGAAAATACGCAATCAACCCTCGACACCATGTCCCGGCAAATCACACAGCGCCTCTCCGCACAGATCGGACGCACACTGTCGCGACAATTCGGCTCATCACCATTCGCCCGTGCTGGCGGCAACATTGCCGGTTATGCCATTGAGCAAACACTAGGGTCCGTATTTCAAAACATTTCAGGGCTTAACTTAAGTCCGGGTCAGCAATCGCAGCGCGCACTGGAATCCCTGTTCGACAGCAATCGCAACCTTTAGCCATTCAGACTCAAGGAGTATGTGGCATGGCCTGAGGTAAAGCGCGGGACAATGCATCTTGCAGCGCAGGTGGCAACCCTTCAATATGTACAGAAATAGCTTGCTGAACATTGCTATGCGCCGCCGTGTTTAGGTTCACAGCCGTCACACCCACAGCACCCGCTCCAACCGAACCGCCCAGATGATTTCCTTCCACCAGTGTTGGATGATGTAGCGCAGGCTCCATAGCACGAAATTGCAGCTGATTCCCCGTGACCGATGCCCGCAAAATATTCGCCGTCACCAGCCCGCCGGACGTGAATTGCAGCAACGGCTCCGCCTTCACCACACTAATCGGCATCAAAGCACATATAAAAACAATAAATAAAAAAAACTTATAGATAGAGTTGAAACACATGCCTTAACTATGAGGCAGCTTTCTCACCAATTAATTAACAGCCGCAATATAATGAAATAATCAACTGAAATAGCAAAATTTAAAGACCAGCGGCAGAAAAGCAAGAGATGAACACACACCCATCAATTATGCGACGATGGCAGCTTCTGCAAATTCTCCCACGCCTTGTCATAATGCATGGAACTACCGCCCAACGCCATGTGGAGGTAGGATTTCGCCAGCTCAGGATTATCGCCTAGATAAGCATAATAGCCGAGATTGTTATACACTTCATGCTCATCCAAATGCTGCTTGGCCAAGCGCTCTGCCGCTTCCATATCGCCCTGAATGCCATGCACCATCGCCTGATTCAATTCAATCTGGCTGCGCTTCGCATCTTCTTTCGGCAATTGCTTCCGCGCCACCTCAAAGGCTTTAATCGCCCGGTCATACCGTTTAGCCGCCGCCAATGTCAGACCCAAATTATTTAATACAATCGGGCTATTACCATTATGTTTTAATGCGGCACGCAAATATTCGACCGACTCCTCATACTGCCCCATCAGCGTCAGCGCCACCCCGGCAGCATTCAGCGCCCGCCAGCGCTCGCCATCTTCTTTAATCACGCGGTCGAGAATGGTCAGCGCCTGCTGATACTCCCCCACAGCAATCATTGTCATGGCCTTGCCTTCCAGCACCTGCAAATCATCCGGGTAACTGGCCTCCAACTGGGCATACAAATCTTCCGCCTGATCAAACTCACCAAAGCGCCGCAAATGCTCGGCCACCTCTATTTTATATTGCTTATTCTCCGGTTTCTGATCCACCAATTGGCGATAGAGCGAAATCGCTTTTTTATATTCACCCTTCTCTGAAGCCTGCTTGGCACTGGTCAGCAACGAATGCTCCACCGTCCCCACTTCCGGCCCGCCAAAATCCTCAATCACCTTCGCCGGCGAGAGCTGTCGCGGCCCTTTATCCAGGCCATAGCAACCCGGCAGCAATGCCACCACACCCATCAACCCAATGACTTTAAATGCCTTTTGAGAAAACAACTCGTGAACCAACACCGCCCCCATCACCTACATGCGCTGAAATACGCTTATCGCGATTCCCACCCACGCGCAACACCGCACCGCGCCAATATAAAACGCTCAGCACATGCAACAAAACCGTCAACAAGCCGCAACCGTTCCTTAATGCCCAAAGGTTAAAATAGTAATGTTTCACTATCTTTGTTTACATAAAGTAGAAAGAAGATTAAAATGGCTCAGCTCAAGATCACGGTTAACAAATCTTTGTTCGGAAAAAAGTTCCACCTCGCGGCATCAGATGCCAAGAAGGGACGAATTGTAAGCGACAAAGTCGTGCCGGGCAACGAGAGTGGCTTTAAGACAGAAGCCGCCGCCCGCGCCGCCGCCGAGCGTGCCGGACATTACGTACCGGCACGCAAATCCCCGCTGGAGCAATCCAAGGGACACAAGTTCTTCAAGTAAGCCATAAGGCTCGTGGGGGTATGCAATTGCATACTCCCCGTCACCCTCACCTCCTTAATAATCCCCCCAATAGCAAATACCATGTAACCAGAAATATGCGTTATTCCCGCGAAGACTCTCAGAGTCGAAGACGGGAATCCATTCACTCAATGACAGGACAGTTTATTCACAATCAACATGACAAATTAAACAAACCCATAACCAACTGTAATATTTGCATTTAACCTGAAACATACGTCATTCCCGCGAAGGCGGGAATCCATTAACTCAATGATAGAGACAGTTTACTCACAACCAACATGACAGATTAAATAAAACCCTCATTCGCTGTAATCTTTCCATAACCAACTGACATTATAATCATTTTCATGTCAGCACCCACCAAACAACTCGCCGCCCTCACCAGCCCCACCATCGAGGCTGCCTGCTACCAATTGCTCCGCCTGCCCTCGGCTGAAAAAGCGGCTGAACAGCTTGAGACCATCCGCCAGCACTATGTCACCTCTAAAAAACAACCGAAAGATCAGGAAAACCCGGCAATCAAACTCTGGATTCGCGATTTCATGGTCACGGAGGAAGAAGCGGAAGAAGGCCGCATCGGTAATTTCGCTCTCATTCAATATACTGAGATTGAAGAAGGCGTGTTCACCCTCTACGCCGAAAAAATAGACGTGCCAGTGCGCCATCACCCCAAAAAGCGCTATGTCACCCGTCCCCACCCCAATTTCAGCCACCCCGTCATCAAAAAAATCCTGGAAAATCATACCTACCCGACCATTGAAGATGCCCAGCAGGACCTGCAAAACCTGCACCAGGAATTTCCGGACACCAGCATCCCCACCAACATCAAATATTTTGTCATGCTCTATGATAAAGAACGCCATGGCAAAGCCATGCCCGTAAAAAAATACGTGCTGGAAATTCAGGCGCTGGACGAAGGCGGCTTCCGCATCGATATGCAGGAAAATGAACCCAAACCGGAAACAAAAACCAAAACAGACAAAAAAACAGATACACAACATGATGATGCACCCGCCGAACCAGTCGGCAAATTTTCATCTATGGTTGCCCTCAAACGCGCCAAAAAAGGCAAACCCGCACCCACGAAATTAGCGCAGCAGCCACCACGCGATGATGACGACTGAGCCGCATAACCGTTTCCTGCTTGCCATAGCAGGTGGCATCGGGCACAAAGTGGATAAATATTGGCACAAGGACGATAACGCGTGACTACACACGCACAGCATACCCACCTGACGCGCATCCACGGCCTTAGCGCCGAGCATATCACGGCATTGCTGGACCGCGCCGCCCATTATCTTGCCCTCAACCGCACGAGTGAGCGTAAACTCAGCACGCTGCGCGGTAAGACGCAAATCAACCTGTTTATCGAGCCTTCGACCCGCACCCGCATGTCATTTGAACTCGCGGGCAAACGCCTCGGCGCCGATGTGGTGAGCATGTCCGCCAGCCACTCCTCCCTTACCAAAGGCGAAAGCCTGCGCGACACCGCCCTCACCCTTGCCGCCATGCGCCCGGATGTCATCGTCATCCGCCATCCTGAGAGTGGCGCTGCCGATTTCATGGCAAACCATGTCACCTGCGCCGTCATTAATGCCGGGGACGGATGCCACGAACATCCCACCCAGGCTTTGCTCGATGCACTGACCATGCGCGAACAACTTGGGCGTCTTGATCATCTCACGGTTACCATCTGCGGTGATATACTGCACAGCCGCGTTGCCCGCTCGAATATCCACCTGCTTACCACTATGAGAGCAAAAGTCAGGGTCGTAGCTCCAGCAACCCTCATCCCTCCTGGAATCGACCTGCTGGGCTGCCAGCATTTCACATCATTAGATGACGCAATCACAGACACCAATGTGCTGATGATGCTGCGTCTGCAACGCGAGCGTATGCAAGGAAGTTACGTCCCCTCCACCGCAGAATATGCCCATTTCTACGGCCTGAATGATACACGCCTTGCTGCTCTTCCGCCTGACGCCATCATCATGCACCCCGGCCCTCTCAATCGTGGTGTAGAAATCACCGATGCCGCCGCCGATCACGCAAAACAAAGCATGATTCTTAATCAGGTAGAAGCAGGCGTCGCCCTGCGCCAGGCAATCCTCGAAATATGCACTCAATCGCCAAATTAACACTTTTTTGCGGCGCGATATTAAAGATTTTGTCATCGAACGGCAAACAAATCCTGATAACATGATTTTATAGTGTTGATTAGATAGTATCTAGCACTATTGACGGTAGCAATACGGTCTAACAGGGGACATTTGAGGGCAATCATGCACCACACGGCACAGGCGATCAGTTTTATGAACGCCAAAGCACAGTTGACAGCACTGGCAGAAAAACATGAATGCATCGGCGATGCAGCCATCACCTTTGCCGGCATCAATGAGGCAGGCGATGCATTATTCCGCATCACTTACAGCGACAGTAACCATGTCAAACATGCGCTGGTCTTATCGAAAAAAGATGCCAACCTCCTTATCTTATATATGCATTACGAAGGCATCCTCCCCGATAATCTTTACGAACCCATTCACGCGATTACGCAGGAGCCGGAGCACTTCACCCAGGCTCGCATCTATTTTCATGATGAGCCTATCACGCGTATCACGTCTTTTAAGCCGCGCCACCCAATCGGCCGCAGCCAACAATATGAAGATTACACCATTCAATGTTCTGCCCGCGACGGATCCGTTTTAATGATTAATGGCACAGTGGAATATATGTTTGAATTCATTCGCTTTATTCAACACGAAAAACTCATCCATACAAAAACAGTGATTCCGAAAAGTATCTTAGCCTGCCAATGCGAACCCGCATGACTGGCTGATCATTATATGTCGGCATAAATCCTAACCGAACAAGCAATCAGCCTCATAACTCCCCAGACTTATGTGACAATCCTTTGCAAAAAGGCCAACGCCTGCGTAGATAGTGCAGTACATAGGTTCTGTTGAGATTTTAGAATGACACCACATCCCCCTCCAGCCTGGATCAACACCTATCAAGACACATACGGATTATCTTCCGATCCATCCTTACTGGACAGAGACTTCATCCACGAGTTTCTTTGCCATCAAAGCCACTGGGCACGCGGCATCCCACGCAGCACAGTCGACAAAGCCATAGACCATTCCCTGTGCTTTGGCATTTATCGCCTTGAGGCTACGCATAACGAACATCACACACAAGTAGCCTTCGCTCGAGCGATTACCGATTATGCCACATTTGCCTATTTTAGCGATGTCATCATACTCGAAGAACATCGGGGATTCGGGCTAGCCCGCTGGCTGATTGAACAAATGCTCACACATCCCCAATTGCAAGGCTTACGAAAATATGCACTCTATTCATCACGTGCACGCGACATCTACAGCCGCTTCGGCTTTCAACCCGTCGCCGATCCTGAACATTGGCTGGAAATCCATCATCCGGATATTTATCAGGAATCGCCATGATTCTCATTGCACTGCCGCACTAGCTAGGTCATAACCAACACTCATGAGCACGTTCACGACACTTACCAATGCCGCAACGCAAGCCCGCAAGCCGCAAGCATTTGTGAATGCCCGAATCATAGACCCTGCAAGCGCTCGCGATGAAGCGGGTGGCCTGCTGGTGATGGATGGCATGATTGCCGATATCGGCCCACACATAACCGCAAACGACCTTTCCGATGACTACGAAATCATCGACTGCCAGCAACAAGTCCTCTGCCCCGGTTTGATTGATTTGCAGGTGCATTTTCGTGAACCTGGCTTTGAGTATAAAGAAACTATCCATAGCGGCAGCAAAGCCGCCGTCGCCGGCGGCGTGACACGTGTCGTCTGCCAACCTAACACCGCACCGGTGATAGACAATACCACCACGCTCTACGCCATTCAGCATCGGGCTCAACAGCATGCCTATTGCCATATCCATGCCTATGGGGCCATTACGCAAAGCCTTAAAGGTGAGGCATTGGCCGAAATGGGACTGATGCACGAAGCCGGTGCCGTCGGTTTCACCGATGACGGCCTGCCGGTCATGAATGCCCTGGTCATGAAGCGCGCTATGCAATATGCCGCGCAGCTTGGTGTACCCATCGCCCAACATGCAGAAGATTTGCACCTCTCAAACAAGGGAGCAATTCATGATGGCGAGGTAGCGGCGCGGCTAGGCCTGCCCGGCATCCCATCCTCATCTGAAGCGGTAATCGTCGCGCGCGACCTGCTGCTTCAGCAGGAAACCGGCTGCCATTACCATGTGCTTCACGTCTCAGCAAAAGAAACGCTGGATCTGATCCGACTAGCCAAAGAGAACGGCCAACACGTCACATGCGAAGTCACCCCGCATCATCTCATGCTGACTGACGACGCTATTGAAAAGCACGGAGCCAACGCCAAAATGAATCCGCCGCTTCGCACGGACGCTGACCGTCAGGCCCTGATTGACGGGCTGAAAGACGGCACGATTGATGCGATTGCAACCGATCACGCCCCTCATGAAGATGAGGCAAAAAATACCCCTATCGAAAGCGCCGCATTTGGCGTGATCGGGCTGGAAACCATGCTCCCACTGAGCTTGCGGCTATATCATGACGGCATCATGTCTCTGCCGGATGTCCTGGCAACCATGACCTGCAATGCGGCTGATATTATTAAAGTGAACGCCGGAAAGTTACAAAAAAACCACCCGGCAGACCTCACCCTGTTCGATCCGGATGAAGAATGGGTTTATCATCCCGCCTCAGGCCATAGCCAGTCACATAACAGCCCATTTGCAGGTGACAAAATGAAAGGCAAAGTCACACGCACCGTCATCGCCGGCCATACAGTCTACCAGAATAGCTAACCCTGCATGACAATTGCATGACATCCACGACCGAATGCTCCCATTTTAATATTTTATTAGCCGAATCATTAATATTCTAATGAAATAATGCAATTTTAGATAAATACGCGATATGTTAACTCACAATCCCATTATTTGCGCTATCGATACAAACGATCTTGAGCATGCTAAACACCTCACACGGCAAGTCCGTCAATCCGTCGGCGCCATTAAAATTGGGCTGGAATTTTTCACGGCGCATGGCCATCAGGGCATCAAACAACTTGCAAAAAGCGGCGTTCCGATCTTTCTGGATTTAAAATTCCATGACATCCCCAACACGGTTGCCGGCAGTGTGCGCTCTGTCATCGAAATCAATAGCCGTCTGCGTGATGAAGGCCATATCGGCATCTTCATGCTCACCATACACACATCGGGTGGGCTGGAAATGTGCCAGCGTGCCGTCGCGCAGGCAAAAGAAAGCGCTCTGGCCTATGGCATATCTCCACCCTTCATCGCAGGGGTTACCTTACTGACCAGCCTCGATCAATCCGCGCTCGATGAGATCGGCTATCTGCATCATATGGAAGATCAGGTGCTACATTTAGCAGAATTAGGCATCAAGGCAGGATTGGATGCGCTGGTCTGCTCCCCCCACGAAATAGCTACCATCCGCCAACGGCTAGGCAACGAGACACGCCTTGTCGTGCCGGGCATCCGTCCCATTCACACATTACATGATGACCAAAAGCGCATCATGAGCCCTCAGGATGCTCTTGATCTGGGTGCCGATTATCTTGTCATTGGCCGCCCGATTACACGCTCGGAAAACCCTGAAGAAACCGCCGCCATGATTGCCGAATCGCTGGAAGGATGTCGGATCACCTGACGACTCACTTCTATCACGAGGCTTTCAAAAACCGGCTGCCCGGCTTCACTGCCGGCACATCCTGCAGATGATCCGGCAATGCTTCCGGACGATACGTTTTGACCTCAAGTGCTGCAAGTGAGATTAACGGCACACCCAAATCCACCGTACCGTTGCTACGATCAATCAGGCAAGCCTCTCCCACAATCTCGCCCCCATAGGCACGGATACACTCAAACGCCTCGCGCGATGATTTACCAGTCGTGACCACATCTTCCACCACCAACACTTTCTGACCTGACTCAAGGGAAAATCCACGTCTCAACGCAAATGTACCGTCGGCACGCTCGCAAAACATCGCAGGCAAGGACAATTGGCGGCCCATCTCATAACCAACCACCACCCCCCCCATAGCAGGTGCCACGACCACATCGGCTTCAATACCGGCATCACGAATCTTGGTAGCCAATGCCTCGCAACACCGGGCAGCGCGCTGTGGAAACATCATCAACCGGGCACATTGCAGATAAAGCTCACTATGCAGACCGGAGGATAACTTAAAATGCCCATGCAGCACGGCCCCCGCTGCTTCCATTTCTGCTAAAAACGCCGCTTTATCCATAACTCGACCTCATCATTGCGTAGACAGCGTCGTCTCTAGCCATACCTTTCACCTAAACTCAAGGTTTTCTTTGAGCATTATCCCTGAATCTGCTAATAATTCAGCCTTCTGCCCAGCAGACATTAACGCCGTTTAGGGAGTTTAGCAGTGAATAGAACAGCTTACGATTCAAATAGACCAATAAAACTAATCTGGTTCGTTGCAATCTTTGCTCTGGCATTGATATTCACAGCCTCCATACCGCTCATCGCACAAGCGCGTGAGCATCTGCTGATCGTCGGCTCCTCCACTGTCGCCCCCATGACGTCAAAAGCCGCAGAAGAATTTGGCCGCACCACAGGATTTCGCGCACCGACGGTTGAAAAAACCGGTACAGGCGGTGGGTTCAAAGATTTTTGTGGCGGTATCGGCTACGAATATCCCGACTTTGTCAATGCCTCTCGCCCGATTAAAGCGTCTGAAATCGCCCGCTGTCATGAGCATGGTGTCACCCAGATTGGCGAGATAACGATCGGCATGGATGGCATTGCCCTTACAGTCAGCAAGGCAGGCCCAGACTATGACCTAACCAGCAATGATATTTTTCTGGCGATGGCGAAGGAAGTGCCTGCTAATGGAACATTCATTGCCAACCCTTACAATAAATGGTCTGATATTCGCCCTGAACTACCGAATACGGATATTGCAATTTATGGCCCTCCCACCACTTCCGGCACCTATGATGTTATTGTTGAGCGCCTCTTGCATCAACAATGTCAGCAAACAAATGAGTATTTAACATTGTCCGAAGACGAGCAATCTTCTCCTCCCTGCTATCATGTCAGACGTGATGGCCCCTATATTTTCACAAAAGAAGATGAAAACCTTACCATCAGCAAATTGATAGAAAACCCCAACAATCTCGGCTTCATCGGCTACAGCTACAAAAAAGAAAATGAAGATAAACTCAAACCGGCAACCATCAATGGTGTTTCCCCAACATTTGATACGATATTCGATGGCAGCTACTTTCTGGCACGGCCAATTTTTGTCTACGCAAAACCGCAGCATCTGATGCTTGTCAACGGGATGAAGGAATTTATGCTTGCACTCACCGGTGAACAAGCAGTGAATGAACTGGATGGCTATTTATTGGGTAAAGGGTTAATCCCTCTCTCACCGGAAGATCGCGAAAATGTGCGCCAATCTATCGAGTCTCAACAGTTTCTAATACAAGATAGCAACATCGCCGATAACTAAAATTTATATTAAATTTTAGGAACTTTCCATGCATCGTTAATGCATTTTATGTAATATAATAATGTTATGGAATATGCTTTTTTAACGTCAGAGCAAATCACGATTCTGCTCGCTGTGTTTTTCCTGGTGTGGTTTTTCATGGAAATGCCAACCATCCGCACCTGGCGCAAAGGAAAGAAAAAACTCCGCGTTAAACGCCGTATCGTCAAAAAAACCAAGCCTAAAGACTCTTAGGCAACCCCGTTAAATATCGACATTATCAATAAGTCGCGCTTTTCCAAG
>CAYSXY010000029.1:12264-24944 GCA_964435165.1 uncultured Rickettsiales bacterium | reverse complement strand
TCCACTTCGCAGCAGCAATCCAATGGTTGAAATAAAAATCACAACAGAACCTAATCGCTCATTTCGTCAAGCTGAATAGACATTACTTTTCTGCATATTTCCAACACTCTACATGTACTCTAGCACATGATGGGTTTTTAGAGCGCAATTAATGCCTGAAGGATGTACTTGCTGTGCCCGCCAATGGCGGGCTGGCTGCGTTGCCAATGCTAGGTTCATGCATCGCTTCGCTTGCACTCACCAAGCTCATGGTCGAACGAAGGTTCGAATCTGATGTCCTGAAGGATTGCCTTGATGCTGCGCATCGGCGGCGCGTCTCGCGCGGTTGCGCTCGGCGTCGAACGCCGTTCGAATCCTGACTATCATTATTTCTCCTATCAGGCCGCGCTGTTGCGCCATGGCCTGATAGGAGAAATGGTGATCCCTGAAGGATTCGAACCTTCGACCTACTGATTAAAAGTCAGTTGCTCTACCAGCTGAGCTAAGGGATCACGCGCTTAAGTTTTGCGCCGCTTGTATTACGCCATATCCTGTTGGGATTCAAGCCATTAATCACCGGGTTTTGGCTCTTTTGGCCGGTAGGTCTGTAAAAACTGCTCGTGGAAGCCGGCAAAGCGTCCCTCGGCGATGGCGGCGCGGATGCCTGCCATCAGCTGTTGGTAGAAATGCAGGTTATGCATGGTCATCAGGATTGGCCCCAGCATTTCATCGGCCTTGAACAGGTGGTGCAGGTAAGCGCGGCTGTAATGGGCGCAGACCGGGCAGGAGCAATCAGCATCCAGCGGTGCGGCGTCGTCCTTGTGGCGGCTATTGCGGATGTTGAGTTCTCCCGCATGGGTGTATGCCCGGCCCAGCCGCCCGGAGCGGGTGGGAATGACGCAATCGAACATATCCACCCCGCGCGCTACTGCCCCCAGAATGTCATCCGGCTTGCCAACGCCCATCAAATAGCGCGGTTTATCCTGCGGCAGGTGCGGCGTGGTGACATCTAGCGTGCTGAACATCACCTCCTGCCCCTCGCCTACCGCCAGGCCGCCAATAGCCAGCCCGTGGAAATCCATGCCGTTGAGCGCTTTCGCTGATTCCTCGCGCAGATCGTCAAACACACTGCCCTGCACGATGCCGAATATGGCGTAGCCCTCACGTTCGGTGAAGGCGGTGCGTGAACGCTCAGCCCAGCGCATGGATAGCTGCATGGACTCGGCCGCTACCTTTTTTTCCACCGGGTATGGCGTGCATTCATCAAAAGCCATGGTGATGTCGCTGCCCAGCAGATATTGAATCTCGATGGAGCGCTCCGGGCTGAGCATATGCTCGCTGCCGTCAATGTGCGATTTGAAGCGCACCCCCTCCTCGCTCATTTTGCGAAGTTGGGCGAGTGACATCACCTGAAAGCCGCCGGAATCGGTGAGAATGGGCTTCTGCCAGTTCATGAAACGGTGCAGGCCACCCAACTTGTGGATGCGCTCCGCCCCCGGGCGCAGCATAAGATGATAAGTATTGCCGAGAAGGATATCCGCCCCTGTCGCCGCGACATTCTCCGGCAACATGCCTTTAACTGTCGCCGCCGTGCCAACCGGCATAAAGGCCGGGGTGCGGATGGTGCCGTGTGCGGTGTGCAGCTCACCCGTGCGGGCATCGCCATCGGTTGCGTGGGTGGTGTAGTGGTAGTGGGTCATAGGTTTGCTTTTAGAGATAGCGATACGGCTTGCTCACACCTGATGCTCCGCCCGTTCCAGCAGACAGGCATCGCCATAGGAATAAAACCTATACCCGGTCTCAATCGCATGACGATAGGCCGCCTGCATGACATCCAGCCCGCTAAAGGCAGAGACCAGCATAAACAGCGTTGAGCGTGGCAGGTGGAAGTTGGTCATCAACACATCCACCGCCTTGAATTGGTAACCGGGAGTGATGAACAGATCGGTACCGGCCTCATAGGGATGAATGGTGCCGTTACTATCCGCCGCACTTTCCAGCAGGCGCATTGAGGTTGTGCCCACCGCGACGATGCGCCGCCCCTCCTGCCGGGCCTGATTGAGCGATGCAGCCACTTCGGGCGTGATGCGACCGATTTCGGTATGCATATGGTGTGCTTCTGTATCATCGGCTTTGACCGGCAGAAAGGTTCCTGCCCCCACATGCAAGGTGACAAACTGGCGTTCTATCCCGGCTTCATCGAGCGCAGCAAACAGACGATCAGTAAAATGCAATCCAGCGGTGGGAGCTGCCACCGCTCCCTTCTCCTGCGCATAAAGTGTTTGGTAATGCTCGCGATCCTCCGGCTCTGCCGTGCCATCACGCTTGATGTAAGGCGGCAGCGGCACATCGCCATATTGTTCCAGCAGTGACCAAAAAGCAGATTCCGGCGAATTGAATGCGATGAGCCGCAAGCCTTCTTCGCCTTCTTTCACCACAGTGGACGTGAAATCATCGCCAAAGCGCAACACATCTCCTGGCTTGCATTTGCGTGCGGGTTTGGCAAAGACCCACCATTGATTCGGGGCTTCCTGCTGGTGCAACAAACACTCAACGGCAGCACCCGGCGCATCTGTTGCGCTATCTGCATCGGCAAGTCGCAAGCCGCGAAGGCGGGCTGGAATCACCCGTGTGTCGTTAAAGACCATCACATCACCGCGCTTCAGTATGGATGGCAGATCGAGCACCTGACTATCCCGCCATTTACCATCAGGCATCACATGCAACAGGCGAGCGCTGTCACGAGGATCAACCGGATGGTGAGCGATTAATGCATCCGGCAATTCAAAATCAAACAGGTCAACGCGCATCAGCTTGGGCTATTTACTTTTATGGTCATGCCGGGCGTAATTATGGTTGCTGCGCAGCCGGAGATTGTGCATCGCCACCTGCCGCTTGCGGTTGCGCCGCCGTGTTTTGTGGCTCAAATGCCTGCTGATAAAGCGTTGCCACCTGCTGTGAGCGTTGCTGGCCAATCATATATTCGCCGCTACCGTCACTGCGAATGGTGATCGTCAACTCCTCACCATCTTCATACCCATTATCGGAGAGATTACGCAGAAACCAGGCCAGGCGTTGCTTTTTGTAATCATCGAACGCAAAGGTCTGTTTCAACTGTTCCGGCCCTACCCACTCAGGCACAGGCCCCGGCGCTAACATTGGATCGTCGGCGTGTGTCTCAGCCCATTCCGACAACAAGTTGCCATAATTCGCCATCGCATCCATGAAGGCCGTAAATTGGTTGATATCCAGCACGAGTTTGGCCTGCGGCAGATAGGCGTTGGGATCACCTCCCTGCACCACTTCGCCGTTCAGCGATAGGTTGAAACGGCTGGTAGCCAATGCCAGCTCATCAATCACCAGCTGCACGCTCGGCGGCATTGCCACCTCAGACTCTGCCTCTTCTTCCATCTCTGGCGCTCTGGCTGCCGCTTCAACACTCAACTCCATTTGGCCAAGCTGTTGATAAAAAGCCATCATGCGGCCTTCCAGCGTCGCCTGATCCACCGGCACCGGATGGTAGACACCCGCGCTGCTGAGTGAAACAGACGCTTCATGCTCTGTGCTGCTAATTTCATTAATCTCAAATTCCAGGCTTGTCTCCCACTCACTTAACACGGTTCCATCTTCATGCAGGAGCTTCACCCCCTCATCTTCATAATAAATGGCACCGATGCCTTCATCCATTTCCTCAATCTCCAGCAGTGGAGGCTCGTTATATTGCAGCTGATAGCGCACAACATTACCCGCAGCATTGCGTTGCTCCCATTGCCAGTTTTTGTCGGTCATGATCTCGTGGAAGCCAGGCGTGAAGACTGATGTATTGATGGTCAGGTCACCATCCAGTGCCAAGCGATGATAGGCCTTCGCTTCCGTTGAGTTAAATCCCGGATTGGTAATGACCACATTCATCGCCAGTGGGAAACCAGTGACATTTATCCCCTGATGCACCAGCTCAATGCGTTGGTTGCTTGTTGGAGATTGATAGGTCTGAAAGACATCTTCGACTTCGCTTTTGACGTCACCGGCCTGAATAAACCAAAAGGCCGAATAGCCAGCGATGATCAACACGGCCAGCCCAATAATTATTTTTTTAGACATGTGCATCACTCCTCATGCAACACCGATCGCAACTGGCGATCCGTCCTTCTTATTTCGCAAGCCAACAACAATTTTCAGATTACCGAAGCTCAGCGTATCTACGGCAGGCCTATTGTGCCTCGACTGCTTTTTCCGTGTTTTCTTTCGATTCTGCCGCAGCATTTGCGGCATCTTCATCACTCTCCGCGTCCGCCGGTGTAGCATTCGATGAAGTTTCATCCGTGTCAGCGTCAGCCTCTGCCACCGGGGCGGCCTCCGGCTTCGAGACATCCGCTGCGACACGCAGAGTCACAATCCGATCCGGATCTTCCACCTTTCCATTACGAGATGCATCACCTTTTTTAATGCTATCGACATGTTCCATGCCATCTATGACTTTTCCCCAGGCCGTATACTGGCCGTCCAGGAATTTTGAATCATCAAATACAATGAAAAACTGGCTGTCAGCGCTGTGAGGATCCATCGCACGCGCCATGGAGACTACCCCGCGCTCATGCGACACATCGTTGAATTCCGCTTTGATATTTTTGCCTGAACCGCCCATGCCAGTGCCGGTTGGATCACCTGTTTGCGCCATAAAACCGTCAATTACACGGTGGAAGACAATACCGTCGTAAAATCCCTCACGGGTAAGCTCTTTCACTCGAGATACGTGGTTGGGCGCTTTTTCCGGATACATTTCAATGACCACAGTGCCGTCTTTCAGTTCCAGCAGCAGCGTGTTTTCCGGGTCGGTAATATCGGCAGCGTTAGCCTCAGCCATGACAAAAACTCCTATCATCAGCGACAGGACAACAGCTTTGACCAGTCGGGTTAGTGAACGCATCAGGCAATCTCCTTTGATGTCGATTGTGCGAAATGACTCCGCATCATAGCCGCAACACGCGGCGTTGTCAGGGATGAAATATCGCCTCCCAGTTCGGCAATCTGTTTTAAAAAGCGGGAGGAGGTAAATTGCATATTTTCCGACGCCGTTAAAAATACCGTTTCAATCTCGGAATTCAAGCGGTTGTTCATGCAGGCCATCTGAAATTCATATTCAAAATCGGAGACAACACGCATGCCGCGCAGGATAAGGGTTGCCCCAATCTCTCTGGCAAAATCAACCAGGAGCCCCGAAAATGCAGCCACTTCAATATTCGCTGATACTTTACTCAGATGCGCAATTTCGTCTTTGACCATATGATGACGCTGGTCGAGATCAAACATCGTGTCTTTACCGGTTGTATCGGCGACCGCAACTACCAGCTTATCAACGAGCGCGGCACCGCGACGAATAATGTCGAGATGGCCATAAGTGATTGGGTCAAAGGTGCCGGCGTAAATGGCGGTGCGCATGATCTTTATTTGACTAATAGTGTAGATTAAGGCGTCGTTAACACTCAAACGTGAGGACCATAATTCTTTATTGTCTTTTTTCAACCGATTTAGTCATACATAGTATGGGAAAGGTGCTGTGTAGAGTGTCAGAGCTTACCTATTCCGTGAGTTGCATTTCCTCATAGCATTGATCGGGATCGTCGGGAAACCTCTCTTCGCAGGGCTCAATGGTTACCCACCCAGGCGAGCGGCCATCCATAATCAGGCGATAATCTTTGCCCGGGTCTGTGGTGTTTTCTTTGCCAGCGCAGTGCACGCCAAAATACTGGCTATTATATTTATCGCCACCCACATGGCGAAAATCGTCGACTTCCTCACATTCTTTTTCTTTACTTTCCAGTATCTTCTGCAAATGCTTTTTTTGATAAAAAGGATGCTGGTCGTTAAATTCATCATATAAATCGTTTGCGACGCTATCGACGGGACTCATGCCAATCAACGCCGCCAGCATTGCGACGAGACTACTCTTTTTCACCTGACTCTTCAGCCCCTTCATCGTCATGTTGATCGTCATGTTCATCATCCTGCTCGTCATCTTTTTCGGCAATCCATATGGCTGAGACGACTTTTTCGTCATCCGCCACCCTGAATATCGTTACTCCTTGCGTACTACGTCCGGCAATGCGAATGTCATGCACCGGGGTGCGGATCATTTTTCCGGCATCGGTCATCAGCATGATTTCGTCCTGGCCTTCGACCGGGAAGCTGGCCACCACATGACCATTACGCTCGGATGTTTCAATATTCACTATACCACGTGTGCCGCGATTGGTCACGCGGTACTCATAGGACGAGCTGCGCTTACCAAAGCCGTTTTCTGTCATGGTGAGAATAAACTGCTCTTCCGCCTCTAACTGCATGAGCCGTTCCATGGGTAATTCAGCGTCCACTTCTTCACCACGGCGCTTGGCATTAGCATATTTGAGATAGGCGCTGCGTTCATCCATGGTCACAGAGCTATTATCGCGCAGCACCGACATGGAAATGACCCAATCACCTTCATCGAGCAACATACCCCGAACGCCATCCGAGGTGCGGCTTTTGAATACACGCACTTTGTGCACCGGGAATCGTACACATTTGCCGGAATGCGCCGCCAACAGGATATTATCTTCATCAGTGCAGGTGCGCACGCCGATCATCCGATCATCCTCATCCAATCGCATGGCAATTTTACCATTGGCACGGACATCAGCAAAATCGGCCAGGGTATTACGGCGGACATTGCCTTTGCTCGTTGCAAACATTACATGCAATTCCTGCCATAGCCGTTCATCTTCCGGCAATGGCATAAAGGTCTGAATACTCTCGCCTTGCTCAAGCGGGAAAATATTGACCAGTGCCTTACCCTTTGACTGCGGTGAGCCGAGCGGCAATCGGTAGACTTTGGTTTTGTACACCATACCGCGATCCGTAAAGCACAGGATGGGCGTGTGCGTGTTGGCAACAAAGAGTTGTGTCACCACATCTTCTTCATGGGTTTTCATGCCGGCGCGACCTTTACCGCCACGCTTTTGGGCGCGATACTCAGCCAGCGGAACGCGCTTGATATAGCCGCCTGCGGTGACGGTGACGACCATATCTTCTTTTTGAATCAAGTCTTCAATATCATGTTCATATTCGCTGTCTTCAAAGCTGGTTCGGCGAGGTGTGGCGAATTTCTCCTTAATCTCCTGCAACTCATCGCGAATGATGCCCATCAGCTTGTCGCGGCTGCGCAGAATGTCGAGATATTCCTTAATTTCCTCTGCGAGTTCACCCAGTTCTTTGTCGATTTTCTCGCGTTCAAGGCCGGTCAAGCGGTGCAGGCGTAAATCCAGTACCGCGCGCGCCTGGGTTTCGGTAAAGCGGCAAGTGCCGTCTTCCTGAATGATATTGCCTCGGTCATCCACCAGTGCAATGAGCGGCGCGACATCCGCTGCATTCCAGGAACGGGTCATTAATTCTTCGCGGGCAGAAGCCGGATCCGGCGCAGCCCGAATCACTTTGATCACCTCATCGATATTAGCGACGGCCATGGCCAGGCCAATCAAAATATGTGCCCGGTCACGCGATTTGCCCAGCAAATGCATCGTGCGGCGGGTGACCACCTCTTCACGAAAATCGATAAAAGTGACCAGCATTTCGTGGAAATTGAGCAACATCGGCCGCCCGCCATTGAGCACCAGCATATTGCTGCCGAAGCTGGTTTGCATCGGCGTGTAGCGGAACAGTTGGTTCAGCACGATATCGGCCATGGCATCGCGCTTGACCTCAATCACCACGCGCACCCCTTCTTTGGACGATTCATCACGTAGATCGGCGATACCTTCAATTTTCTTTTCACGCACCAGTTCAGCGATGCGTTCGATCATCCGCGCCTTATTGACCTGATAGGGAATCTCTTCCACCACGATGGCCTGACGGCCTGAGCGCACTTCTTCAATGTTGGTACGCGCCCGCATCAGAATGCTGCCGCGCCCGGTATGCATGGCGTTTTTGCTGCCACCGCGGCCCAGAATAATACCGCCGGTCGGAAAGTCCGGCCCTGGGCAGACCTCCATCAATTGTTCAATCGTGGTGTCCGGATCATCAATCAGTAAATCACAAGCATCAATCAACTCGCCTAAATTATGCGGCGGGATATTGGTCGCCATCCCCACGGCAATACCACCGGCTCCATTGACCAGAATATTCGGAAAACGCGCCGGTAGCACCTGTGGCTCCTGTTCCGATCCATCATAATTATCAATGAAATCGACCGTATCTTTGTCGATATCTTCCAGAATCTTATGGGCGGCTAAATCCAGGCGAGACTCGGTGTAACGCATGGCCGCCGCCTTGTCGCCATCCATCGAGCCAAAGTTACCCTGCCCATCGACCAATGGCAGGCGCATGGAAAATTCCTGCGCCATACGTACCAACGCATCATAGATCGCCGAGTCACCATGCGGGTGATATTTACCCATCACCTCACCGACAATACGTGCCGATTTTTTATAAGGCTTGTCATGGTCACACCCGGCTTCATGCATGGCATAGAGAATGCGACGATGCACCGGCTTGAGGCCATCACGCACATCAGGGATTGCCCGGCTGACAATCACACTCATGGCGTAATCGAGGTAGGAGCGCTTCATCTCCTCTTCGATGGGAACGGGCACATGCGATGGTGTCAGCGTATCAGTCGTCATAATGTCAGTAAAATCGTCAGAAAAGTGGTGCGAAATAGCGCGCTCACCCTGTCGGCAATCGCGTATTTTGAGAAGCTATGAGGATTAGCAGAGTTCCGGCAGCACGACAACTGCATTAACGGTTTTACGCACTCACCATAGGCAGAGGGTGCAAGCCCGCCTGCGCTGCCAACTCTTCTGCCACAGCCACACGATGCAGAATGCGGTTCACTTGCGGCAATCCAACGGCAGAGGCATCTATATCAATCGGAATCGCTGGATCATAATCCCAAAAGCGGTGGGAGATGAAGAATTTCGGCCCTTCCCGTTCACCCGCATAGCCATTGACATTGTGGCGTATGATACTGCCCAATATATTATAGGCCGCATCATAGCGTTTTTCATCACGTTGCGGAAAGTGAATGCCCTGCGCCTCAACCTGCTGCGGGCTCAGACTGATATGCTGCAGTTCCCGATAGAGCCAGCGCGATGTCATCACATCCGCCAGCGCTGCCCAGGCAACGGCCCGATTGGTTTCTATCTTATTTTGTGAAAGTGGCTGTGACGGCAATTGCTCCAGTGGCGTTGACTGCCCGTCTTTCAGTCTCATCACCGGCAGATAATGCAGCCATGCCTGCTGCGAGAGTTCATATAAGCGCTCCTTCTCTGCTTCCCAGGCTTGCTGCGCTGGCGCGGCAATATCGGTTTGAATGGAGGGGTTGAGCCACCCTCGCAGCGTAGCCATGATTCCATTCCTCCGCGGTGGATGAGCCTCTGGATAGTGCCGGAGCAGGCTTTCCTTCTCACGGATAAGTGCTGGCAGATCGGCTTCATATGCCACCTGTGCCTCTGCCCATGCATCAGGGTGCCAGGGGAGCTGGGGATAGTGGCAGCCATGGAGTGATTCGTCAGGATAAGGCATTGGCCAGCGCGCTTTTTTCTTTGTTTATTAATTTATTATATTGTGATTCGTAAGCATTACGCGCATCGACTCTCCCACTCTCTCACACGCTCAAGGTGTGTATAATCATGCTGATTCGCGCGCGCCACCCTGGTGGGTGAGGCACGATAAGGCGACGCTGACTGGTCAAAATAATCGGCAAGCTCCGTCAACCATTGCTCCACCTGCTGAAGATTGGCAGGATCATAGGGCACGATTGTTTGCTTAGCAGCGTCCTCTTTGCCATTCATCTCCCAATATTCCAACGTGCCCTTGTCAGTGGGTGCCACTGCATCACCTCTTCCCTTCATCAGCAACCAGGCTTCAATCAGCAATTGCAGCGCCTCACCCTGCTGGATATGCGAGATGACCGGGGCTTTGCCGGTTTTATAATCAATGACGGCAACCCGGCCATCGACTAGCTCCTCCACCCGGTCGGCGCGCCCTCGAATCTCCCACTGCCACCTATCTGTGGTGAGCGTACCATCCAGCACAATTTCTGCCAGAATATGCCGATCATCACTGCGGCGCTTCCTATCTTCAGTAACAAACCAGTGCGCTAACCGTTCAAAGCGCGGCCACCAGAACGCGGCGACGGCGTCTTCCACTTCTATGGCAGCGAGTGCGTCTTTTGCGTATGCGAGTAGCCAGGCTAAGGCTTCTGGCTCATGGATGGGTGTATGCTGCTCGCAATAATGCTCCGTGTAGGCCTGGCAGGATTCATGCACCCAGCTTCCGAATTCCGACGGCCCTGGCAGGCGGCGCAACGGTTGCAGCGGCTGCAAGCCCAGCAGGTGACGAGCGTAAAGGCGATAGGGATCATCTTTGAGTATTTGCCATTCGGTGATGGTGAGGTGACGTGGCCGCACCTCCAGCGGCGGACATGGTTCCGGTGGCTCGTGTCTGGTATAGCGCTCGGCGCACCGCAGTTGCCTTACTCGCGCTTGCCATAACGCTGATGCATCGCATTGCTGCCACTGCGTGCCCAATACGGCCTGCAAGCGCAGCCACCAGCGCGAAGCAATGGCAGGCCCCTCGGCGTTACGGCATGCCCGGGTCAGTATCACCTCCGGCACATGCGACAGGATGCCCGCCAGATCATGTGCCATCTGCCCAGCCAACCGTTCCGCAGGCGGCAGACCGAAATCGTCTCGCATTCGGCGATTCATCCAGGGGTCAGGCGCAACAACCGTTGGCCAGCTTCCTTCATTCATCCCCCCGAGAATCACCTTATCGGCATCCAGCAGGCGCATTTCCATCGGGGTTAAAATGGTCACCTGCGCTTTCTCAGCATCATCTACAGGTGGCATCAATGCCTGCGCCATCATGTGCTGCCAATGCAACATCCATGCATCGAATGACATACTCTCAGATGATTGCATGATATGGCGCAATGACTCACACCATTCCCACACTGCCATGCCATGTGGCTGCATCCAACAATGCACCACTCCATCATCGTCCTGGCTGAAATACTCAATTGCCTGCAGCAACTGCGTGATCCAGTGAGTAAAGGGATGGCGCTCATCCATCATTGCTGCACGACTCAATGGCTCCAATGCCTGCTGCGCCTGTGTCAAACAGGCGATGACATCCTCATCCGCCTCGTGCTGTCGCCGATACCACTTCGTCCAGCCTGCAAATGATGCGAATACCGGCAGGATGCGTTTCCGACGCAATGTGATCTCTAACTGCCGCATAGATGCCGAGGCCTGCCCCGACACTTCTCCCAGCATCGTATAAGGGTGTGTGAGCAATGCCAACCAGTGCGTCAGATCACTGCCGGGCATGATCGCATCCAGTAAAAGCTGCATATAATGGCCGGGAGGTGTTTTCACTACCGGGGTGGAGGCCGGATCGTAGGCGGTGATATTGTATCGCGACAGTAGGTAGCGAACACGCTGTGCCAGCGATCGATCCGGCGTCACCAGTATGCATGAGGCATTGGTCTGCTCTAACTGTTCGCGTATCATCAGGGTAATGGCCTCTGCTTCTTCCTGCTGGCTCTGCACTTCGACCACTGTCAGGCCCGCTGCGGCAGATGCAGGCAAGGCCAGATTCGCCCAGTTCCCGCTTTCCACTGCCGCGCAGAACAGGTGACGTACCAGCGATTGACGCTCACGGTCAGTCGCCTCATCATGCCAGGGCAACACCTCTTCTCGTTTGGTGCTCCATGCTGATAACAGATCTTTGAGCACCGCCTGCGGATGCGATACTTCCACAGCATCCCACTGCGCCGAATCCATCCTGCAATCAAGCCCCGGCAGCACGATATAGCCTTGCGACAGATCGCTTACCGTGCGCATAAGCGCCCGTGTCGCGGGTTGCGTGCCGGTTGATCCGGCAATAATCACCGGATGCTCTGGTGGGTGCTCTCGCCAATGTTCCGCAAGCGCATGCAGCGCCCGGCTGCGCGCACGCATCGGCTCATCCATGCCTTCGCCCCCCAGCACGGCGGGCCAGCGCCGACGGAGTATATTCAAATAGGTCAAAGTGCGCGCCCAATGCTCGCTGTAAACTTCCGGCTCCAGCTGATCCAGATAGTGCCAGGCCAGCTCTTCGCGTTGCACATCATCCAGCAGGTGAATCAGGCTATCAGCCAACGCTAAGGATTGTTCCAGTGTCAGCGAATAGTCATGCACTTCCTCTTCTGCCACGTGCCGAATCAAGGATGAAAGCAGGTAGCGGCGGCGCTCCGCCGGTATCACCGGTAATTGCTCCAGTGACATGGAAGGGCTGGATGAAGGCAGGAACTGTAGCGTGTCATCATCATCGTCAATGGGCCGAATATCCGGCATGAGCAGAGCTGGATGCGGGCTAAGCGTCAGCAACCGATCCCGCACATGCAGACAACTGCGGCGGTTGGGCAGCAGCAGCGTGATGCCGGCCAATGCGTCTGCCGTTGTGCCAAATCGCCGAAACAGGCCGTCGCATAGTTGGCTCGCAAAGGAATATTCGGCAGGAATGAAATAGAGTCCAGTCATGATAGAAGGCACCAATCCTTATCCGAGCATTGTATTGTCTATCATACTTTAGATAGTGTGGTCACATGCCACTGAGCATACATGCTGCATATTTTTGCGCTACCGCTTCGCTACTTGAGCGCTAGTATCCCCTGCGCTACCGCT
>CAYSXY010000029.1:0-12164 GCA_964435165.1 uncultured Rickettsiales bacterium | reverse complement strand
TCGCTACTTGAGCGCTAGTATTTCTCATGCGCTACCGCTTCGCTACTTGAGCGCTAGTATTTCTCATGCGCTATCGCTTCGCTACTTGAGCGCTAGTATTTCTCATGCGCTACCGCTTCGCTACTTGAGCGCTCATATCCCACGGCGACATATGCAGCATTGACCATCGTGCCATGCAGTTTTAGCACAACATGCCGGAGGTTATGGGGTTAGTGAAAAGAGGCAGTACATTGTTTTGGCATCAAGTGACATCTGTCACTACATTCGGGACATGGCAACATGTCCCTTTTTTTTGGGTCATAACCCTGATAAGCGCATAGATAGTATCGTCATGGGATAGAGGGTTTGACGGCACTATCTATAGCTGGTTCACCTCATTTTTCGAACACTAGACCTCTTTCATAACTGATTATGGCACTGGCGAAAATGATATAAAGAGAGCATCGGGGCGGATCATACTTAATGTATTTGAGCACCGAAGCGCAGCTTTTTGTCATTTGCAGCATGCAGGAATCAGTTATGAAAGAGGTCTACTATATGAAACGGCTGTAAAGCCCGCAACTGCGGGCCGCGCCTTATTGGCGTGTAAATCTTCCTACGCATTTCTATCCGGAAATGTGTAGGGTAAACCAAGTTTTCAATGCAACATAACGTATCAATGTTATGCAGGATTATAGCGCTTATCTCCCTTTTGCTGAATCGCTGGCGGACCTCGCCGGAAACACAGCGCGGCGTTTTTTTCGTCAGACTTTGCCGGTCGAATGGAAATCGGACGACTCCCCCGTCACACAGGCGGATAAGGAGATCGAACGTCAATTGCGCCACGCGATTGGTGATGCATATCCGGATCATGGCATTGTCGGCGAAGAAGAAGGCTCTACCGGCGCGCAGCGCAGCTTGCAATGGGTGCTGGACCCTATCGACGGCACCCGGAGTTTTATGACAGGCCGCCCGCTTTTTACCACGCTGATCAGCTTGTGTGTCGATAGCACTCCCGTACTCGGTATCATCGATCAGCCGATCACAGGCGAGCGCTGGATTGGCCTTGCCGGGCACCCCAGCCGGTTCAATGGCAGAGCCATCGCCGCGCGAGAGAACGTTAGTCTTCAGCATGCCTTTATGGCAACCACTTCGCCCCATTATTTCTCCGAATCCGGTAGTGTCGCGATGAATCATTTGCGCCATGCCTGCGCCGATATTCTTTATGGTGGTGATGCCTATAATTACGCCATGCTGGCGTCTGGTCATTTGGATATCATTGTCGAAGAAGGGCTGAAAGCATATGATTTTTGCGCTGTTGTTCCGGTGATTGAAGGAGCCGGTGGAAAGATAAGTGACTGGGCAGGCGCTCCCATCACACTACAGAGCAACGGACGGGTACTGGCCTGCGCGAACGACTCACTGCATGATGCCGCACTGACCTATCTGGCGCAGGTGTGATGCCATCATCACTTCCCTATCCCTGGCTGATTAGCCTCATTATCGGCGCCATCTCGTTGACCGGGGCAGCTTCCAGCCTTTACCTCGCGCTCATCTCTCTCATACTCGAAGATAAAGGTTATCGTCACAGCCTGATTGGGCTCAGTCACTCAGTACAGCTCGGTGCGATTATTCTCGGCTGTGTCTGTGTGCCTTTGGTACTTAAAAAAATTGGGCTCAGCGCTGGCATCACCTTTGCTTATATCGTGGCGTTACTCTGCCTGCCTGTCACCTGGTGGCTACTCAGGCCGGATAACATTCACTTCATGGTGTTTCTCATACTACGCATTGTAATCGGCATTTCCATTTCCTTTGTTTTTCTGTTGGGTGAGACGTGGCTTAATAGCCTCGCCACCTCGGCTAACCGTGGGAAAATTCTAGGGCTCTATGGTGGTTTTCTTGGTATTGGGTTGGGCTTTGGGCCATTATTGATCCGCCTGACCGGTCATGAAGCGTGGATTGCCTATGTACCAAGCGCACTGCTATTCGCCGCCTCGATGATACTCCTCCTGCTACTGCGCGCGCATAGTCCGCAGCTTCCACCGACGCCTCTCACCGGCTATATGCGCATGATCCTATGCTCACCGGTCGTCCTCGCCGGTGCCATCACCTTCGGCATATGCGATGCATCGCTCTATACCTTATTTCCCCTCTATGGCCGTGCAGTTGGGCTGAGTGATGGCGAAGCCGTGACACTGATTGCCGCTGGCACGATTGGCGGCATTGTCACACAACCCCTCTTCGGCTGGCTGGCCGATAAGGTGGATAAAAGACGATTATTGTCGTTGATGGCCCTACTCTCTACCGTCTTTATTGCCATCCTGCCACTGGCGGGGGGCCATTATATGATGTTACTTATTCTGTTGGCCTGTTGGGGAGGATTCTTCGCGATGCTCTATACCTTAGCCTTGGTCATTCTCGGTGAACGCTTTGCCGAGACCAACATTTCCATCGCCTCGGTCGCCACCGTCATTATGTATGGGATTGGCAGTCTGATTGGGCCCTATCATGCCGGACTCGCGATGGATATCAGCGGCCCGACTGGCCTGCCGGTTTTTCTTGCGCTTGTCTGCCTGGTATGTTTCTTAACCACCACTATTCGTATGAGGCGACAGGAAAAAGCGATAACATGATGGAAAATAGCGAACATGTCACGATCATCGGTGGCGGCCTGGCTGGATCAGAAGCCGCCTGGCAACTGGCGAGGCGCGGCATCCACGTGACACTGTATGAAATGCGGCCGGTGCGCGCCACCGATGCCCATGTCTCTGACCGGCTGGCCGAACTGGTCTGCTCTAATTCGTTTCGCTCCGACGACTGGCAGTATAATGCGGTGGGCCTGCTGCATGAAGAAATGCGACGCTGTGATTCATTAATAATGCGCTGTGCCGATGCCAACCAGGTGCCTGCCGGTAGCGCATTGGCAGTGGACCGCGAGGGTTTTGCCAGCGCCGTGCAAACAGCCCTGGAATCCGAACCACGGGTGAGCATTTGTCGCGAAGAAGTAACGGCGCTACCGACAAGCGGCGTGACCATTGTTGCCACCGGCCCCTTAACCTCGCCGGAATTGACGGAATCAATCCTCGCCGCCACCGGCGAAGAGCAACTGGCATTTTTTGATGCCATTGCACCGATTGTGGAAAAAGACAGTGTTGATCTGTCCATTGCCTGGTTTCAGTCGCGCTATGATAAAGTCGGCCCCGGCGGCACAGGCAAGGATTACCTGAATTGCCCCATGAATAAGACGGAGTATCACGCCTTTATTGAAGCGTTACTGGAGGCTGATACGCTGGAGTTCAAAGAGTGGGAAAAAAATACTCCTTATTTTGAAGGGTGCCTGCCGATTGAAGTGATGGCCAGTCGGGGAGTCGAGACATTGCGCTTTGGCCCGATGAAGCCGGTCGGCCTGACCAACCCATATCGTGATGAAGCACCTTATGCGGTCGTCCAGTTGCGGCAGGACAATGCCCTTGGCACCTTATTCAACATGGTCGGCTTTCAGACCAAATTACGTTACGGCGAACAATCGCGCATCTTTCGTATGATTCCTGGCCTGCAGGAGGCTGAGTTTGCCAGACTCGGCGGCATTCATCGCAATACCTTTATCAACAGCCCGCGCCTGCTTGATGGCACCTT
The DNA here is from genome assembly GCA_964435165.1 of uncultured Rickettsiales bacterium. Classification (GTDB taxonomy): domain Bacteria; phylum Pseudomonadota; class Alphaproteobacteria; order Rickettsiales; family RI-342; genus CAYSXY01. Next base: position 8,549 of record CAYSXY010000029.1, on the reverse strand, counting down.
GCGATTACGTTCGCAGCCGCATTTGCGCTTTGCCGGACAAGTAACCGGTGTGGAAGGCTATGTGGAGAGTGCGGCGATTGGACTGCTGGCCGGGCGATTTGCCGCGGATGAGGTCGTCGGTCAACCCTGTAATACGCCACCGCGCGAGTCGGCCCTTGGCAGCCTGCTGGCGCATATTACCGGTGAGGCGAATGCCGAGACGTTTCAGCCGATGAATATCAATTTCGGGTTATTTCCGCCACTGAGCATCAAAGCACCGCGTAAAGAGCGCAAACGCAAGCGCGCGGAGGCGATGGCAACCCGGGCACTGACCAGCATTGGGCAATGGCAGAGTGGTGATATGGAGACGACATTATCCCCTATGAAGGAAATAGCCGCTTAATGAAGAGATACAGATGAATAGCGCGCATTATTACCCCTTTACATCACCTGAGGTGATGTAAAGGGCGTGTCATCGTCATGGTGCTCTTAGATTGAAAGCACCACGAACATTACGACGGTCGAAAACAGGAACCCAACCACTGAGATGGTTGATACCACTTCCTGATGACGGCTACCGAGCATAAGATCGTCCTTTTGACTCAGCGCTTCATTGTTGCGCATGATTTGATTGAGCGGATGCATTCGCACCTCCTCTTATTATTATGGCTTTAGAACGATTTGGCTAACAAACCGTAAACTTTCCAATGGCGCTACGGACAGTATCTAACGATGCTTCCACAGCATTTTCACCATCGTCCATGGCGACGGACCGGTAATTTGCTCCGGCTGCGTTTTGGCAGAGCCTTTCTGCAGCCGCGATACATAATCTGCCACCATGATATTAGATAACAGCAGGTTCCGTGCCATTTTTGAGATATTAGCTGATTTTTTGTCGCTTTCCGCCAGATGATACTGTGCTTTCTCCAGCATCCATGTCGCTATGCCTTCTACCGCTTCATGGTGCATTGTATGATCGTTCGATAACGGATTCAGCCCGTATTGTTCGAGTATTTCTTGAGGAATGAATATTTTTCCCTGCTGTGCATGGTAAGGCAGGGCACGCAGCAACCCCACATAGCCCCATGCCTGCCCGGCATGGCTCCCTGCCTCCAACGCAGGTGCCGAAGCCTCCCCAGTCACTTCCATAGCGAGACGCATCAACGCTCCTGCGGTTCCATCCAGATAGCGCTCCAGTTCCTTTATTGTCGCGGGCGGAGACTCTTCGATATCCAGTTCACGGGCATCAATCATCCTGTGAATGTATGTCAGTGAAAGCGTATAATGCGTGATAATCGGGGCAAGCGCCTCCAATACATCATGCTGACGCAGGGTGCCCTGCATCAGATCATCCAGTGCTTCTCTCCACCATTGCAGGCGGATGCGCCCGAGCATCGGCTCGCTCACTTTTTCGCGAATCTGCGCCAATTCCATATTGAAGGCAACCAACACAAGAAAAGCCTGACGCTCAGCTGGCGGCAGGAATTGCGCCAGCAGATACCGGTCCCGGTCATGGTGCTTGATGATCATGCTTAACGTGTCAGACATGCGAGGGGCCGCGTTTTTGATGTAGTTAGGATGTACTTAGAATGATTACAAACATTTGCCAAACTGATCCATCGGCGTTAGATGTGAGGCCAGTTGATATAACACATAACATCACGAGAGGCATATCATGGCTTTTACTCTACCTGCCCTTCCCTACGCCCCCGATGCGCTGGAACCGCATATGTCGGCAGAAACACTTAGTTTTCACCATGGCAAGCACCACAATACCTATGTGACAAAACTCAATGAGTTGATCGATGGCTCGGAACTGGCCAACGCATCTTTAGAGGATATTATTCACAAAACCGCTGGAGACAGCAGCAAGGCCGGCATTTTCAACAATGCTGCCCAGGTGTGGAATCATACTTTTTTCTGGCATTCACTTACGCCAGGCGGTGGCGGTGAACCTGCCGGTGAACTGGCAGAGTGTATTATCAGCTCTTTCGGTAGTTTTGGCGCCTTTATTGAAGAATTTAAGCAAGCAGGCGCAACACAATTTGGCAGTGGCTGGGCATGGCTGGTGCAAGACGATAATGGTTCACTCAGCATCACGAAAACCGGCAATGCCGAAACGCCGCTAACAGCAGGCAAAAAGCCGCTATTGACGCTGGATGTGTGGGAACATGCTTATTATCTCGACTTCCAGAATCGGCGCCCGGACTATATCGGTACATTCCTCGATCATCTTGCAAACTGGGAGTTTGCTGCGCAGAACCTGAATTCCGATACGGGATTCCGTATGGCGGCCTGATAGGCTTACAGCGTGAATGAATTTCTATTCAGAAATTCATTCACGCTCACATATAGCGCAGCGCATAACAACATACGTTCGTGCCCTGCCCTGTTTTTACGGGGATGCCGCTTCATTGTGGGTGACGGGGAATAACAGCGCCGCAACCCGACGTCCTTCCGTAACTAGCGTATTATAGACACGACACGCGGCCCCGGTATCCATCACTTCTACCGCCATTCCTTTGCTGCGCAGTTGCGACTGTATGTCTGGCAACACCAGCAGCCGCGCACCACAGCCAATCAACACCACATCGATTTGATTGGCCTGTTCAAATAGTGGCATGAGCTTTGAGGTCGTCAATGCTTCAGGTGTGGAGACATCCATTGGCTCCACACCCTGCGCCGAGCATATAATCGGGCTCGTGTAATAATTCTCCCCGATCCGAATACCGCTACCGCCGTAGCCTGTGATGATGCCGTGTCCTACTTGCATTTATTTCCCTATACGTCCCAATACGCCGATAATATTGCTAAAGTCATCCGTCCACAAATCCGTACCGGGAACCGGTTCAGCGTCTATCCAGCCACTTTCTTCATCCGCCAACGCACCAAAGCTGGCCTCTGAACGCGCCATCAGCACCCAGATTGAAGGATTTTGCAGCTTATTGTCAACCTCGCGAAACGCTTTGACACGAAACGCCAGCCCCAATTCATTTGCCAGGCGCTTGAGAACGCCACTCAAATCCACATGGCGGTTTGAGATATTCACAGCGATCATCCCCTGCTCATGTAATTTGGTAAGATAGAGTTTAAACGCTTCAATCGTCAATAAATGTACGGGTATGGCGTCTGAACTAAACGCATCCATGACAATCATGCCAAATTCCCCCGGCGGTTCCTGCCCTATCATCAAGCGGCCATCACCGAGTACGACCTCTTTGCTTGGAGGGCAATCACCCATGTAGGTGAAATAATCCGGATTTTGAGCCATCTCCACCACCGCCGGATCAATCTCATAAAACACCATATGCTGATGCGCCTCTGCCAGGCAGGCAACCGTACCCACCCCTAATCCCAGCACTGCAATGGGACGCTGCAACGACGCTTCAGGCAGTTCATCCATCACCTCAATGAGCGCGCCGTAATATGATACTGGCTGCAGACGATATTCCTCCTGCGTGCTTTGCATTCCATGTAAGGTGGTGCCATGCGTCATCATGGTGACATCACGCTCTTCTGCGTATTGTACGCTTAGCACCCCAAAGAAATTGCGTTCTTTATAGCGTGTCTGATAACTGTCATAGCCGAATAACGGTGTGGCCACTAATATAGCAGCAATGGACAAACCCAGCCTGGCAGGTCGCTCGAATGTCATGGTTGCTATGGTGATGGCAACCATGGCAAAGACGATCATGAAAGCCGTGCGTGTTGCTCGATCTCCAAAGACTTTTCCCAGCCACTGTTCGGTCGTTGCGAAATATTCCGGCTGCTCCATTAACCAGTGAAGGCTCAGATGCATACCGGCCAGTATGATAAGCAATATCGCGGGAACAGCGACGTCCATAATGCGTGCTCTTACCTTATTCGCCGGTTGCTTCAGCAACGGTCGCAAGAGGCAGGCCAGGACGACCATCAACGGGTATTCGATAACATCATCAAACAGCATGGGCGACAGCAGCGCATTGAACAACCCGCCCAGCACGCCGCCCAGTGACAACCAGAGATAAAATTCCGTGAGATGCTGAACGGAGGGTTTATGCAAAGCCAGCCGCCCGTGGCAGACTAATGCAACGGCAAAAAACATGCAGAGATGAAAGACCAGCAGATCCGTGTAATGATGCACATTGAGCGAAAGCAACACGGCGGTGATGGCAATTAAGAATACTGATCCTTCCTTGACCCTGTCATAGCCAATGGGCTTATGGGCAAACGCCATGATGAAACTGAGAAGATACAGACTTAAGGGTAGCACCCAGAATAATGGCGCCGCGGCAATATCCGTGGTGATGTAGGTCGTCACCCCTAACATCAGGCTGGATGGTACGAAGGCAAGCGCAACCCACAATGCGCGTTGCCGCCAACCGGGGGGCGTGCCCGAATCTTTTTCATCTGCTTCGCTCACGGCCAAATCAGGCGCCGCGTACCAGCGCCACATGCTTGCCGCGCAGAGTAAAAGCCCTGTCGCAAGCACGACATAGCCTGCACTCCAATACTGCAACTGCGCACTAATGCCGATCGCAGGTTCGATCAGAAACGGGTAGGCAAGCAGGGCGGCCATGCTGCCCGTATTGCTCGCACTGTATAGATAATAGGGATTGTGCGAGCCAGCGGCGCGTGTATGCGCATACCATTGCTGGATGATGGGGGCATTTGAGGTGATGATAAACAATGGCGCAGCAATTGAGAGGAACAGCACCAGCAATAGCCAGCTTATGGGAGCGGATTGAGGCTCAAAGCCAAGCGCGACATGCATCGTTACCGGCAAAAACAACAATGCCGCTATCGTGAGCGCCAGATGGAGTATTGCCTGCTTCTTCGGCCCAAGCCAGCGCAAGGTGATATGCGCATAAATATATCCCGCCAGCAGCATGATTTGAAAGAACATCATGGCCGTGTTCCACACGGCAGGCGCACCGCCGAGATAAGGCAGCATCCCCTTGGCGACCATTGGCTGCACCATGAACAGCAACCAGGCACTGACAAAAATGGTGATGATAAAAAGTAGCGGCAGGCATCTGCGCGCCAGCATGTCAGGCCTCTAACGTGGCGGGCCGTACGCGCTTGACCCAGCCCACCACCAGCATGCGCGTAAATAATATCGCCGAGAACATGGACGCCAGAATGCCGATAGATAAAGTGACCGCAAAACCCTTGATGGCGCCGGAGCCCATATAAAACAGAATAGCCGCCGCAATTAACGTGGTGAGATTGGAGTCAAGAATGGTACGGAAGGCCAGGCGAAAGCCATTATCCACAGCGGCAAACGGTGTTTTGCCATTACGGGCTTCCTCATAGATGCGCTCAAATATCAAGACATTCGCATCCACGGCCATGCCCATGGTCAGGACAATACCGGCAATACCGGGCAGCGTCAGGGTCGCCTGAAACAGCGATAGAGCTGCCACTACCAGGATCACATTCAGAATGAGCGCCAGATTGGCATAAAGGCCGAAACGGCCATAGACCAGCGCCATAAAAATCATGACTAGCACAAACCCCAGGATGACAGCTTTTTTACCAGCTTCGATAGAGTCGGCCCCCAGGCTCGGCCCCACCGAGCGCTCTTCGATCACTTCAAGTGGTGCCGGAAGCGCACCGGCGCGTAGCAGCAAGGCAAGATCATTCGCTGTCTCGACGGTAAAATTGCCGCTGATGATGCCGCTTCCTCCCGGTATGGGCTCACGAATCACCGGCGCACTGATGACTTTTTGATCTAACACAATCGCAAATGGCTTGCCGACATTCTGCGTCGTGATTTCACCGAATTTACGCGCCCCTATCGTATTGAAACGAAAGCTCACCGCCGGTTGGCCTTGCTCAAAGGTGGCGTTGGCCTGAGTCAGCAAGTCGCCCCCCAGCATCGCACGGCGCTCAATGACGATATGGTCGCGCCCGCGCCCATCTTCCAGAGGCAATACTCTCCGTCCCGGCGGAGGGCCTGCACGCAACGCCGATTCGGCATTTACCGTCATATCAACCATGTGAAATGACAGGCGTGCGGTTTTACCAAGCAGCTCCTTCAACCGTTCCGGGTCTTTCAAACCCGGCACCTGCAGCAGAATACGTGTCTGCCCCTGACGCTGAATAATAGGCTCGCGCGTGCCGGTTTCATCCACGCGGCGGCGGACAATCTCAATGGATTGTTCCAGCAATTGCAATTTAACTTCGCGAAGCGCGTCATCCGTGAAAGACAGGCGGTAGCGCGATCCATCCTGTGATAATGTCAGGCGATCATCCAATGATTGCAAGCTGGCCTGCACCTTATCCGCATCTTGCGGATTGCGCAGATCAAATCGCACCTCGCGCTCGGTTGCTTTGAGGCCGCGATAACCAACATCCTGATCACGCAGGGCTTTGCGCACGTCGGCCACGGTGTTTTCCATTTGCTCTTTGATATAGGCATCACTGTCAATTTCGAGCAGCAGGTACGACCCACCCTGCAAATCCAGACCCAAACTCATCGTGCGGTTTGGAACACCAGGTATGGCTGCATCGCGCATTGCCGGTACGAAATTGGGCAGCGCTGCCACAATCGCCGCCGCGATAATGACAAGCACCAGCCATTGTTTCCAACGTGGAAAATCAAGCATCGGTAATTATTACCCTGTCTAACACTCCACGTATCATGCTCATGACTCGGTATTTTTCTTTGTGGATTTGCGCTTTTTAGGCGATGCGTCGGTGGATGCATCCGATTTAGCGTCTTTGCTCACAGTTCCTCGACCAATGACGGTTGTGACGGTACTACGCACCACTTTCACCTGCACGTCTTTGGCAATCTCAACATGCAGCTCGTCAGCATCAACTTTAGCAATCGTGCCGATAATACCGCCACTGGTAATGATTTTATCGCCACGGCGCAGTGCCTCGACCATTTGCTGATGTTCTTTGAGCCGTTTTTGCTGCGGGCGAATCAGTAGAAAATAAAATACCACGACAATTAGAATCAGTGGCACCAGATTGGCGATGAGGCTGGGCTGTTGCGCTCCTGCAGCCATGTCTTGCGCGAATGCGGACGATATAAAGAATTCCATCAAGCTCCCCTTCATGGATTAGAAGAGTGGGGAATATAGACATAAACGCGGCTAATGCCAAAAGGTTTTGGCAGTGCCGTTATGATCCGTCGATGAAAAAGGGGGTTTTTAGCGTAACGCGGTATTGATGCCTTTCTCAACTTTCAATACCATCATGGGATCGACCGGCTCCTGGCCCTTGCGAATGCCAAAATGCAATTGCGGGCTGGAGACATCGCCGGTGCTGCCGACCTGTGCGATTTCCTGGCCTTGTGTCACTTTATCGCCTTTGGCAACACGCACCTGCTCCATGTGGGCATATGCGGTCAGATAACCATTTGCATGTTTGATGATTACGAGATTGCCGTAGCCGCTGAGTTTATTACCGGCATAGACGATTTCGCCATCGGCGGCGGCGCGCACCGGCTTGCCAGCACTGGTACGGATATTGATGCCATCATTATACAGCCCACTGCCCTGATTGCCAAATTGGGAGACGACCTCTCCATGCACGGGCCAGATAAACCCTTCTGACGACACGGCCTCGCGCGAGAATTGGCGCGGAGCCTGGCGCGTTAATGGTTTGACAGTTGGCGGCGCGGCCATGGCCAGCGATGTCTCACCCTGTGACATGGTTTGAGGCGGTTTGGGCTGAGGATGGGCTGCACTCAACATAGCGTGTTGCGGCTGGGATGATGCTCTGCTCTGACGTTCCGGCTTGGCAGACGCCGGTGAATGCGGCGCTGCAGCCATTTGCCGTGGCGTCGTTGATGATGGGATGATTAATTCGCGCCCTACCGGGATATTACTCATATCATCAATGTGATTGGCACGACGAATGGCATCGACGGACACGCCATAGCGCTTAGACAGCCGGTACAATGTCTCGCCGGATGCCAGGCGATGGGTGTTTTGGCGCAGAGTTGTATCATTCATCGCTACGCGGCTTGCTGCGGGTTGATAGGCTTGCTGCGGGGTTGATGCTTGCTGCCGCACGGGAAGCGTCGGCGGTGTTAAATCACGACTGCTGATTGAGAGTGGTGTGACCTGAATGCCTGAACCATCTCCATCTGGCCCGTCATATGCATTGGATGCGACCGATGACACGGTGATTCGCTCGGCCTGGCGCCCCGGAATCAGTTGCGCCGCATGGCCTGCGCGTTTGACAACCGTGATACTGTGCGGCTCGGCTATCTCCGCCACCTGACGCCGTTCCTGCCTGTCACCAAAATAATGTTCGCCGTAATGGCTGATTTCCGCCATCGGCTGATGGCAGGCGGTAATCGACAGACTGAATGATATCACGCATAGCGCGTGTGACAGCCGCGTCCTCATAGACTTTCTCCCTTATGCTATAGTGCGTTCAGTGAATTTCTTAGATAAATTCACTGCCGCTCAAGCGGCGCTAAGCCTTACGCGCCACCAGGCGCGACGCGCAGTCGCGCTTGCTAGTCGATCAAATAATGTCTGATAAATTAGTTGAATCGACTACTCTAGTCTCAGCTAAGGGTGAATGATTTAACAAAGGGTAAATAACTGGCGATCCAGGCTCTGTTT